>NZ_JASGFD010000008.1:0-115516 GCF_047605705.1 Silvibacterium sp.
CTGCGGATGATGCTATGACCATCCTGTGTGAGCCCCCAGCCCTCGCCGTCATAGTGCAGCGTCTTGAGCTGGCGGAAGCTGAAACGGTCGTAGACGAAGGCGGTATTTGCCTTCCAGGTGAGCTGCACCAGCGTGCTGCCCCAGTCGGTGAGGCCTTCGGCAAAGTATTTCGGATCAATGTCCAGCTTCTGCAGCGCCCGCCCGGTTTCGAGATCGTCCATCCGCAGCGTGGAATGGCCATTGAGGCCGGTGCTCTCGTAAAGATGGCCATCGACAAAGATGAGGCCCTGCGTGAAAGAGTTCGGGTCGTGCGGATAGGTGTGAACGATGCTGTACGTATCGGCGTGTGTGCCGGGGTGTGTTTCCTGGGCGAAGCCGTGCGAGACCAGCGTGAGCAGGAAGAGAAGGAGGAAGGCCGGACGGAGACGAAGCATAGCTTAGGGATTCACTCGCGAGAGGTAGAAGCGGAAGAAAGCCGAGGGATCGGAGCTCAGGCAGGCATCGACATTGGGCGTGCCGGGTGTACGGCGCGTGAAGCCCTTGTCGCCCACGACGAGATGCAGCGGCGTGGTGGGGCAGATGCCGGGATGCACGGCGTAGGCGACGGTCATCGGATCGAAGAGTGTTGGAGTGAGTGCAGGACCGGCATAGGGCGAGTTCTTGCTCCACTCCGTTTCTAGCTCATGAAGCTGGTCGATAAGCGGGCTTTTCCGGGAGAAAAGCGTCTGTAATTGGTCGGAAGGGAACTTGAGGATCGTCGAATCGAGCGGCATCAACGCAATCGGGACGCCGGATGCAAAGACCTTTTGCGCGGCGGGAATGTCGCAGAGGATATTCCACTCGGGATCGGCGTGCGTGTGACCGTCGTAGCCACGCTCGACCGAGCCGCCCATGATGACGATGCGCTTCAGCTTGCGAAAGGTCGCTGGTTCCTTTTCTATCGCTGCTGCGAGATTGGTTTCCGGGCCGATGGCGAGCAGTGTGATCTGCCCAGGATGGCGCCGGATCTGGTCGAGGAGAAAATCCGGACCGGTGAGAGGCGAGAGATTGCGATCGTTTCCAGCGCGTGCGTAATCGGCTTGGGTGAAGCTGGTCTTCGGTGGTGTGGGCACACCGGTGGCAACAGGGACGGATGCGAAACCCGTTGCATCGAGATAGCGGCGCGCAAGACGTGCGCGGAGACGCGTATCGCCGAATGCGGTCGTGACACCGAGAAGCTTCAGCTCGGGACTGCGCTCGATCAGGGCAACGGCGAAGGCATCATCGATGTCGTCTCCGATGTCGGTATCGAGGATGACGAGTTGCTGCGGCGGCTGGGCTGCGAGAACCCGGCCTGCGGAGGGTATGAGCAGGCCGAGCAGTGCAAGTCCGGAGAGGACGGCGCGCCGCAGAGACTCAGGCATGGTCCTTCTCTTTTGAGCGAAGAGAAGCCAGCATAAGCAGGATGCCGCCGATCACGATCGCCGAGTCGGCTACATTGAAGTCCGGCCAGTGGTAGTGGACGATGTGGACCTCAAGGAAGTCGATGACGAGGCCGGTGCGAATGCGATCCCACAGGTTGCCGATGTCGCCGCCGAGGACCAGCGCCAGCGCAATCGTGGTCATGGTCATCCGGCGCCCAATGCGCAGCAGGATGCCGAAGACCACGATGGCCGCAAGCAGCGAAAACGCAACGAGAAACCAGCGCGTGTGATCGGGGTGCGGCGAATCTGTAAACAGGCTGAAGGCCGCGCCCGGATTGAGGATGTGCGAGATACGGAAAACGCCCGGGATCACGGTGATCGCCGAGCCTTCTCCTACGTTGTCCGAGACCAGGTGCTTCGTCCAGCGGTCGAGGCCGATGGTGAGGACGGAGATGCCGAGAAGCCATCCCCGCATATCGAGAGTCTGGTTGCGGGCGAGGGTCACGCGTTCACGCTCCCCGCAGCCTCAACGGGTGCAAACTCCGGCATCTGGCGCAGGGCAGAGGCGCAGCGTCCGCAGACATTGTTCCACGGGCCGAATTGCGCGGTGTCGGTGCGGTAGTTCCAGCAACGCTCGCACTTTACGCCGTCTGCGGGACCGACACCTACTGTTACAGCACTACTTCCAGTGGAGTCGCTCATGGCTTCTACTGACACCTGCGAGACGTTGAGCAACTCCTTTAATCCAGACTGAAATGCCCGTAGGCTCTCCAACAGAGTCCCGCGCGCAGATACGCTGACCTTGGCCTCTAGGGACTTTCCGATCTTTTTTTCTTTTCGTAGTTCTTCCAGCCTGACAAAAACTATCTCTCTCAACGAGAGTAAATCTGCCCAACTTTTGAGCAGCGCTTCGTCCTTCGCCGCGATCTCGTCAGGCTGCGGGAAGAGCGCGAGATGCACGCTGGCTTCGCGGCCTTCAATCTTCGGCAGGTAGCTCCAGATCTCTTCGGCAGTAAAGGTGAGCATCGGAGCGACGAGGCGCACGAGCGCCTCTGCGATCTTCCAGATCACGGTCTGCGCGGAGCGGCGTTCGATGCTGACCGGCGCGAAGGTGTACATGCGGTCTTTGAGCACGTCGAGGTAGAGCGCGCTCAGGTCCACGATGGTGAACTCGTTGATCGCGTGATAGACGCGATGGAATTCGAATTCGTCGTACCAGGCCGTGACCTTCTCGGTGAGCTCGCGGGTGCGGGCCAGCATGTAGCGATCGAGCGGCAGCAACTCGCTTTCGGTGACGGCATCCTTTGCAGGATCGAAGCCGCTGAGGTTGCCGAGCAGGAAGCGGAAGGTATTGCGCAGCTTGCGGTAGTTTTCGGCAGCACGCTGCATCAGGTTTTCGCTGGCGGTCACGTCCTCGCGGAAGTCGACGCTGGCGGCCCATAGGCGGACGATTTCGGCGCCGAGGCGGTCGGCGATATCGACAGGGTCGACACCGTTGCCGAGCGACTTCGAGAAGGCGCGGCCCTGTTCGTCGAGGGTCCAGCCGACAGTAGCGACCTTTTGATAAGGAGCCTGCTCCTTGATTGCGGTCGAGCAGAGCAGCGACGAGTGGAACCAGCCACGATGCTGATCCGCGCCTTCGATATAAAGCGAGGCAGGGAACTGGAGCTCCGGATTATCGACGAGCACGGCGTTCCAGCTGGTGCCGGAGTCAAACCAGACGTCGAGGATGTCAGTTTCCTTGCGGAAGGCGTCGAGTCCTTCGGACTTCTGCGCGTTGCCGCACTTGGAGCATGTGGTGCCGGCAGGCAGCAGGTCGGCAACCGAGTACTTGTGCCACGCCTCCGCGCCTTCTTCATGGAAGAGACCGACGACCTTCTGGTGAAGGGCGTGATCGTTCAGCGGCTCGTGGCACGCATTGCAGAGGAAGACGGCGATGGGCACACCCCATAGACGCTGGCGCGAGATGCACCAGTCAGGCCGGGTGGCAATCATGTTCGAAATGCGCTCTTCGCCCCAGGACGGATCCCAGGTCACGCGTTTGATCTCGTCGAGCGCGCGCTGGCGGAAGGTTGTTTCCGAACCGTCCGGGTTCTTCAGCGGCGTCTCCATGCCGATGAACCACTGTTCAGTGGCGCGGAAGATGACGGGGTTGTGGCAGCGCCAGCAGTGCGGATAGGAGTGGTAGATATCCTGGCGGCCCATGAGGACGCCGCGCTCCTGGAGGTGCTCGATGATGAGCGGGTTCGCCTCCCAGACGGTCTTGCCTTCCCACTGCGGCAGACCATTGCGCAGGCGGCCTTCGTTGTCCACATTGCAGACCTGCTCGAGGCCGTAGCGTGCGCCGGTGTAGAAGTCGTCCGCACCGTGAGCCGGAGCGGTGTGCACGGCGCCGGTGCCGGCGTCGGCCGTCACGTAATCGGCGTTGACGCCGAGGATGGTGCGCTGATCGAGGAAAGGATGACGGAAGGTGACGCGGTCGAGCTGCGCTCCCTTGAAATTCGCGATCTCCTTTGCGCTCTCGAGCTTGCAGGCTTCGCGCACGGCGGCGGCGAGGCCTTCGGCCACCACATAGACATTTCCGTCCTGCTCGAGCGCGACATAGTCGAATTCAGGGTGGAAGGCGACGGCGAGCGATGCGGGCAGCGTCCAGGGGGTCGTGGTCCAGATGATGGTCCAGACAGTTTTGCCGGCGAGCGCGGGATCGATGGCCTCAGGCGCGCTGGTTAGCGGGTAGCGGACGTAGACGCTGGGGCTGGTGTGCTGCTCGTACTCGACCTCGGCTTCGGCGAGGGCGGTCTTGTCGTGCAGGCACCAGTAGACCGGCTTCAGGCCCTTGTAGACGAAGCCCTTTTCGAAGAAGTCGTAAAAGCTCTCCAGGGTCTTGGCCTCGTAGGGCTTCGACATGGTGAGGTAGGGCTTATCCCAGTGGGCAAAAACGCCGAGGCGCACGAGCTGCGAGCGCTGGAGATCGATGAACTTCTGCGCGTATTCGCGGCAGGCGCGGAGCACCGAAAGCGCCGGCATTTCGAGCTTCTTGCGGCCAAGTTTCTCGTCGACCTTGATCTCGATGGGCAGGCCGTGGCAATCCCATCCCGGGACGAGCGGGGCATCGTAGCCGACCATGGTCTTCGACTTAAGGATGAAGTCTTTAATGCACTTCTGCAGCGCGTGCCCCAGGTGAATGGGGCCGTTGGCATAGGGAGGGCCGTAGTGGAGAATGTACTTCTCCGCTCCCTTCCTGGCCTTGCGAATCTGCTCGTAGAGGCCTTCCTCGGACCACTGCTTGAGGCGAAGCGGCTCATTCTGCGGCAGATTCGCCTTCATGGGGAACTTGGTTTCGGGCAGGGTAAGGGTCGCCTTGAGTTCGGGCGCTGCGGACATCATGTCTCCTACGTCGTGGTCCGGCCCTGCTATGCCTGAAGCGGGCCGTGGGGATATGTCTAAAAATTCATTGTATCGCTGGAAGAGACTGCGGATTGCGTAACTTAGGCCTGAGACTCTCGTCTATTAAGGGAGAAAGGCGGCGGAGATGGTTTCATCCCGCATCCCACCTCAGCAGAATTGCACCAGTTTCAAGACAAGTGGACCATCGGTCGTCCATAATGGGGGGATAGCCGGAACCTTGATCGACCGGCAGAGACTATGGGCAACGAGCAGCTCTTGACACCTCCGGATCTGGAATCACCCAAAACGCGGCCGTCAGAAGAGGAAGCACACCTTCTGGTAGAAGCCGACGGTTCCATGTGGTCGTCGCTGATTGCAAATTTGCGCGACGCCTTCTCATCTTCGAAGCAGCCTCCGCTTCAATTGAGTTCTCAGCCAGTAGCAGTCGTAGACGCAACCAAGACCGAACCGGTCTGGAAAACATTACTTGGGAGCGTGCAGGACCTGCTGTTTCCCAAGAAGCAGCCCCCGCTCGAGCTGACGTCTCAGCCGGTCGCGGTCGTGGATCGCATGGCGGTCAAGCGCGATCCGGTCTCGACGGGCGTGGCGGTTGTGCTTCACCTGCTGATCCTGTTGGCGCTGTTCTACGCATGGAAGCAGTGGAAGACGCGGCCGATCGAGAAGAAGCAGGTGGTCACGAACGTGGATGTGAAGCCGTTCATTCCCATGACGGTGAAGATGAAGGAGTCCATGGGCGGCGGCGGTGGCGGCGGTGCGCACGAGCTGGTTGAGGCGTCCAAGGGCAAGCTGCCCAAGATCGCGAAGACGCAGACTGTGCCTCCGCAGATCATCCGCAACGACCATCCGAAGCTGGCAGTCGAGCCAACGATCGTGATGCCGCAGCAGGTGAAGCTGCCGGACAATCCGAACATGCCGAATATCGGCCTGCCGAACTCTCCCCAGGTGGCGTTGGCCTCACAGGGCTCGGGCTCCGGTTCGGGTTTTGGCAACGGCAAGGGCGGAGGGATCGGTTCCGGCTCGGGCGGCGGCGTTGGACCGGGTGAGGGCGGCGGCTACGGTGGCGGTGTGATGCATCCGGGCGGCGGCGTTTCTGCTCCGCAGGTGGTTTACTCGGTCGACCCGGAATTCTCCGACGAAGCGCGTCGTGCCAAGTACCAGGGCATCTGCGTGGTTTCGGTGATCGTCGACCCGCAGGGCAATCCGCAGAGGGTTCACGTAGTTCGGCCGCTGGGCATGGGACTGGACGAGAAGGCCATCGAAGCGGTGAAGCAGTACAAGTTCAAGCCGGCATACTACCAGGGCCATCCGGTAGCCGTGGAAGTGAACATCGAAGTGAACTTCCGCATCTACTAGACCTGTCAAGCGAATGCAGAAAGGCCCGGGACATCCCGGGCCTTTCTGCGTTCGGAGGGATCAATTGCCGCTCGGACTTGCGCTGGCCGAATTTGCGCTTTCCTGGCCGGTGGCGGCTGGAGTGACGCCTGACTCGATCGTCGGCACAGGCTCCCGGGTGAGTTCAGGCGTGATGACAACTACAAGCTGCTGGTCCTGCAGGGCTCCGTTGCGGTTCGTGGTGGAGAGGCCGGGCAGCCCGGTGTTTGTTGTGGTGTCGGAATTGGTGAGGTTGCTCACCATCACTGTGGACATGCCGGGCTGGACTGAGATCGCGGAAGTGAATTCCTCGCTGTCGAGGACGGGATTGCCGTTCGCCGAACTGCCTTCGAGTGAGGCCAGAGCCAGCTTGAGGCTGAGATCCATGCTGCCGTTCCCATGAATCACCGGAGTAGCCTCGAGCGACACACCGAGATCGGCGTATTGAATCGCAGGCTGTGCGAGGGTGCTGGAAGATGTCGCCGCGTTGGTGGTCAGGCTGGTGGAGGTCGAGGTATAGGATTCCGTGATAATCGGATACTTTTCGCCGATGTGCAGCTTGCCGGTCTCATTATTTAACAGGTGCATCGTCGCATCCTGAAGCTGGGTGACCGTCGTGTCGGTGAGACTCATGTTCAGGCTTGCCGAATCCGGCTCAACGCCCGTCGTCGTGATGCCGTTGCCGAAGACCTCGAAGGATGAGCCGAGCGGAGAATTCCCGGCATATCCGTAGAGGACGAGCAGTGCCGCTTCCTCGATGACGCTGGTTGAGCTGGTGATGAGCCCTTCTTCAATAGCTGCTTCAATCACTGAGGAGTTGTCGGCGACCAGCTGATCCGCCTCCGTTGCGACGTTAAAGATCGCGGTGCTGGCCGGCGGCGTCAAACCTGCATCCAGATTGCGGTCACGACTGGTGACGTAGCACCTCACATGCAGGAGAACCTGGGTGTCATGGGTGTAAAGGCTGCGGAGGGTCGCGTTCACCTGCCGCAGCGTCTCAGGATCCGCAGTGAGAGTGATGCCGCCGCTTTGGAATGCCGAATTCGAAAGGCTGAATACATTCTTGAGAATGCTCTCGACATCGGTCTGGCGTTGCGATGCCTTCATGGCCAGTCCGGGAAGGTGAATCGTCTCGGTGTCCTTCTGGAGATATTGCTTCTGATTCGCGTCGGTGTTCGGAACGACGAGAATGATGTTCTGTTCTGTGGGGATGAAGAGTGTGTTGGTGAGCAGCGCGAGCATATCGCGCGTCGTGGATAGGTCGCTGCCATCGATATCGAAACGAAGTGGCTGGCGCGGCGGATTCCCGAGGAACTGTGGGGACTTGCCGAACTCTGCCAGGGCCTGCGTGATCACACTCTGCGCATTGCCGCGCAGATGAAAATCGTGGATTTGTTTCGCGGGATGGCCGGGCGTATCTGCATAGGCGGGCCAGGAGAACAAGGCAAGCGTTAACACGCACGCAAGCGCATTCTTTTTTCCAGAGGCTACGCTTCGCGGGGCGAACGGTCTTCCCGCTCCTCGCGTCTGTTGATTCATGAACGGTTCTACTCCGAGCATTTTGCGGGTCATCTACTAGACGGCCGGCCGCGGAGAACTGTTCGTCCGGCAGGGTTTCGAACGCATACGCGGTTGCGGTGCGCCTGCTGTGAAGACAAGCACTTTCATTGGCAGGATGGATGATCAGCAAGATTTCAGATAAGCAGTTGCGCAGAGCCACGGCCATTTCGCTGCTCGCGACCTTCGGGATGACGACGACAGCGATGGCCGAGTCGGCGAAGAAGCTCTTTAAGGAAGGTCAGACCGCTGAGGCGCGGAACGACCTCGATACGGCGTTCAAGGATTATGCGGCGGCGCTGCAGAAATCTCCCGAGGATCTCGCCTACAAAGTCGCCGTAGACCGCATCCGCACCCTGGTAGCGGCAACGCACATCCACAAGGGCGAAAGCCTGGTTCAGGGAGGGCAGGAGACGCAGGGGCTTGTAGAGTTTTTCCGCGCCAGAGAGCTCGATCCAGCCAATGAGCTAGCGCAGCAGGACATCGCGAAGACAGAGGCTTCCATCCGCCAGCATGAACAGAAGGAAGCGCAGCCTGCCGAATCGTCTGACGACACAGATGATGCAGCGCCACCGCCACATCTCGATCCGCTGCCGCCTACTCCGATGACTCTGCATATGACGGAGCAGGTTCCGACGCTCTACCGGACGATTGCGAAGATTGCGAATCTGAATGTGCTGGTGGACCCGGAACTCCCGTCGAAGACCGTCACACTCGATCTCAAAGACGTCGAGCCCGCAGAGGCGCTGCGCATTCTGGAGCAGCTTTCCGGCACGTTCTTCAAGCCGGTGACCCATAACACGATCTATGTGGCAGCGGACAGCCGGGCCAAGCGCAAGGCTCTGGAATCACAGGCGGTTCGCACGTTCTATCTGCAGAATGTCTCGGTGCAGAGCGATCTGAATGATGTGAATACGACCCTGCGGCAGATTCTGCAGAATGCGCGCTTCTCCACGGTGCCGGGACAGAATGCCATCGTGATGCGCGGCACTCCCGACGAGCTGCTGCTTGCGAAGGACGTGATCCAGGACATCGACCGTCCCAAGCCGGAGGTCCTCGTCGACGTCTACGTGATGGAGGTCAGCCGCGACAAAGAGCGGGAGCTGGGCCTCTCGCCGCCGACCTCGCTGTCTGTAACCTCGAATTCCGACACCACGACCACCCTGAATGCGATAGGCAGGAACTCTTCGTACAGCTACTCCATCGGTGAGGCGCAGGCCGAGTTGCTGTTATCCGATGCAACGACGCGCCTGCTGCAGAACCCCACCGTGCGCGCTCTCGATGGTCAGAAGGCAACGCTGACCATCGGTGAGAAGATTCCGTACTCCACCGGCTCCTATACGACTGCCACCTCCTCTACTTCGAGCGCAGTCGAAACACAGTTCCAGTACATCGACGTGGGCGTCAAGGTGGAAATGACTCCAATGATCCACGAGAACCGGGATGTCACGCTAAAGATGGCAGTGGAAGTTTCTTCGGAGCTCTCTCAGGACGACATCGACGGCGTAGAAGAGCCGGTGATCGGAGAACAGAAGGCCGAGGAGACAGTCCGTCTGAAAGACGGGGAACCAAGCATCCTGGCAGGACTCGTCGAAAAGGAGCTCACCGGATCGGTGAGTGGCTGGCCAGGCCTGGGTGAGATCCCGATTGTGAAATATCTCTTCAGTACGCAGGAGCACGAAGATGTGAAGGAAGAAATCGTCTTCATGCTGGTGCCGCACATCGTGCGCGCGGTGCAGACCGACGGCAGTGCCGGACGGGAGATCGACAGCGGAAACGGCGATTCGGTGCACATCGAGCGCATCGCGAAGGCAAAGCCGATCGAGACGGCAAAACCGGTTGTGGTGCCTGCTTCGACGACGGAACCGGCGCAGGCTACTCCGAACGCTCATCCTTAACGGCAGGTCTAATTCCAAACATGAGCCCGGCGCCTCCATGGTGCCGGGCTTATTGCTTTTCCTGCTTCTCCGTATCTGCGGTTTTCGCCTTGCCGCTGCCGGCGCATACAGGACAATCCTGTGTATCCCATGCTCCGCATTTATACGGATTCCGCACCGGAAGCTTTCCTGTTCCCATGCAGCGAGGGCAATCAATTAGTTCCATGGATGCAGCTCCTTATGCAGGGCGATTTTGATGGAGGGGACTTGGAAATGGTGCGCCCAGAAGGATTCGAACCTCCGACCTATTGATTCGTAGTCAATCGCTCTATCCAACTGAGCTATAGGCGCATGGTGGGATGCTTATATTTTTGCCGCAGCTTGTTCTGCGGATGCGATCTCAACCCGGGAGGGGAAATCATTTTGCTGCTTAAGTGCTTGATTCGTATGGTGCGCCCAGAAGGATTCGAACCTCCGACCTATTGATTCGTAGTCAATCGCTCTATCCAACTGAGCTATGGGCGCACACTGTGAGGCCTGATTTCTCGCCTCAACTTCATTCAATATAGCAACTTACCGGTTCCGATGCAACGTGCCGGGGGCATTTCCTGAGGATATCTCCCGGTACGCCTTTGGATGCCGGCGATTACTTTGCCGGGGCGGGTGCGACGGCTTCTTCAACGACTGGTTGCGGCGGGATCAGGGGCAGCTCTTCGACGAGATCGACACCGGCGCGGCGGAGCAGTTCGTAGACAGTCGGCTTGGTCAGGCGCGTGGCGTCGTACTCGACACGGATGGTCTTCCACTCCTTGTCGATCTGGATGCGACGGATGCCGTACACCTCACGGGTGTTACCGAGGGCGAAGACAGCGGCTTCTGTGGGGTGTTTCTCGTAGCGGTAGAGAACCTCGAGCTGCGTCATGCCAGCCATCATAGCAAGGACTCTGGCAGAAGAGACAGGGCATCTGTCACACCCCGTTGCGAGGTGTGGCGGGAAGCTACAGACTGCGGAGGAAACTTTGGATCTCCGGGCTGCTCCAGTCGGCTGGACCGATGAATTTGCGCCGGATGCGGCCGCTTGGATCGATGACATAACTCTCCGGCGGGCGGGTGGTGCCGAAGGCGAGGTTCGATTTCTGGCTGCGGTCCAGGGTGATGACCATATTGGTGAGGTGATTGTCCTGGATGTACTGCCGGTAGTCGGCCGGTTCGGAGTCGAAGGCGACTGCGAGCACAACGAGATTCGGAATCTTGTTCTGAAGCTGCTCCATGGAGGGAAATTCCTGGATGCAGTAGACGCACCACGAGGCCCAGAAATTGAGAACGACAGTCTTGCCGCGGTACTGGTCAAGGCTGACGGTGCGGCCTTCGTCCTGGATGGTGAAGTTGGGAGCGAGTTCACCGACCTGCGCGGGATGATCACCGCGATTGCAGCCGGAAATTGCAAAGATGCTGCATGCCAGCAGAGCAGCCGCTGCGCAAAGGGAAAGGCCTCTTCTCCAGATCGTCACCTTCTTATAATAGAGCCGTGTACGAGCCCTCTGCTGAAGCGACTCTGCGACTTTCCGTTATCGTTCCCGCCCGCAACGAGGAAGACTGCCTCGGCGACTGCCTGCGCTCACTGGTGGTGCAGTCTGACGACACCTGGCTGCTCGGCCGCGATTGGGAAATCCTGCTGATAAACGATGGCTCGACCGATCGTACTGCAGAGATTGCCCGCAGCTTTGCGGGCGTCACGGTCATGGCCGCGCCCGCTCTCGAAAAGGGCTGGACGGGCAAGGGCAACGCGGTATGGGCCGGGGCGAAGGCTGCTCGGGGCGCATGGCTGCTCTTCACCGATGCAGATACAGTCCACGAACCGGGGCACCTGAGCCGCGCAATCGTGGAGGCGGAGCGACACGCGGTGACAATGCTCTCCTATTCGCCCCGGCAGGTGGTGACGGGGCTGATGCAGAAGGCACTGATGCCGCTGGTCTTCAGCGAGCTGGCAATGGCCTATCCGCCGGCAAAGGTCTCCGATCCGGCGAGCCATGCGGCCGCTGCGAACGGGCAGTTTCTGCTGGTGAGGCGTGAGGAGTACTTCGCGAACGGTGGCCATGAAACCGTGAAAAGCGCCGTGCTCGAGGACGTGGAGCTGGCGGTGATCTGGAAGCGCCGCAAGCTGGGGTTGCGCTTCCGCTACGCGCCGGAAGCGGTGGCAACGCGCATGTATCGCAGCTTCGGAGCGATGTGTGAGGGCTGGACGAAGAACCTGGCACTGCTTTTCGGCAATCCTCTGGCGCTCGCGGCGTGGCGGATTCTGGATTTCTTCCTCCTTCTGGGATTGCCGATCCTCACGATATGGCTCTACGAGCACAGGCTCAGACCGATGTATGTGGCCGTGCTGGTTTTGCTATGGATACGGAATCTGTGGCGCTTCTACCGGCGGGTAGCAAAATCGAATTTTCCATTCTTCGATTGCCTGGTGACACCGCTGGCGTTGCCGCTCTTCGCGGTGCTGTTGTACCGGAGCTGGTTTCACCACACCATCACCAAGCGGGTAAGCTGGAAGGGACGCGAATACGCCAGCAGCAATCGGTGAAGCCGGAGGCTGACTTCCGGCATCTACGCTGAAGGTAGCCATTGCATGATTCTGTTAACGCGCAAAGCCGAGTTTTCCGCCGCACACTATTACTGGAACTCCGCATGGAGTGAAGAAGAAAACCTGCGCCGCTTCGGCAAGTGCGCCAATCGCAACGGCCACGGTCACAATTACACGCTCGAAGTTACGGTTGCCGGCGAAGTCGATCCCGATACAGGGTTTGTCGTCGATCTCAAGCAGCTCAAGGATGTGATCGAGCGCGAGGTGGTGAGTGTTTATGACCATCGCCACCTGAACCTCGAAGTCCCGGAGTTTACAAAGGCGATTCCGACGACGGAGAACATCGCCGTCGCAACGTGGAAGCGGCTCGACGGTAAGATTCCCGGGGCGAAGCTTTATCGCGTACGCGTCTACGAGTTACCCGAGCTGTTTGCCGACTATTACGGAGAGTAATGAAAGCCTACTTTGGACGACGCTACATGCTGAGCGCCTCGCACAGGCTGCACTCCGAGCATCTGAGCGCGGAGCAGAACCGCGCGACCTACGGCAAGTGCAATAATCCGCACGGGCACGGGCATAATTATTTCCTCGAGATCGTGGTCGGGGGGCCGCTGGACGAGGTGACCGGCATGGTTTGCGACCTGGTGGAACTGGACGCGTGTGTGCGCCGCGAGGTGATCGAGGTCTTCGACCACACGAACCTGAACCTGCATGAAGATTTCCGCGACCTGGTGCCGACGACAGAGAATTTCAATATCGTTGTGCATCGCAGACTTACGGCGGCGTTCCCGCTGGCCTACGGTTCGGCAGAAATTGCATCGGTTCGCATCGAGGAAACCTCCAATAATTCATTTGAGTTTCCGGTACCAGCACCGGGGACGGCGCAAGGCTTTGGAAAGGGAAGTGCGGCATGAAGAACAACCACGTGGCGACGATGCCGGCAGTGAAGACCGCAGCCAAGGGCGCGGCAAAGGATCTGCACGAAGAAGTAACGGTGAAGACCGGGCTTGAGGGCGTCTCGACGCAGGACATGTACCGCGAGCTGTTGCGGCGCTTCGACGAAGATCCAACGCGGGATGGCCTAATCCGCACACCGGAGCGCGTGGAGAAAGCGATGAGCTTTCTTACCCACGGCTATAACCAGGACCCTACAGCGATCCTGCGTGGCGCGCTCTTCGACGTCGATTACGACGAAATGGTCATCGTGAAGGACATCGAGATGTTCTCGCTGTGTGAGCACCACATGCTGCCGTTCTTCGGCCGCGTGCACGTGGCGTATATCCCGAACGGAAAGGTCATCGGGCTGAGCAAGATTCCGCGTCTCGTGGAGGTCTTTGCGCGGCGCCTGCAGGTGCAGGAGCGGCTGACGCGGCAGATCGCAGAGGCCATTGACGAGGCCATCCATCCGCAGGGCGTGGGCGTGGTGATCGAGGCCCGGCACCTGTGCATGATGATGCGCGGCGTGGAAAAGCAGAATTCGTCGACGGTGACCTCGGCCATGCTAGGTGTCTTCCAGAAACAGAACACACGCAATGAATTCCTCTCGCTGGTGCGCGAGCGGGGACAGCTCTCGTTCTAACTGCAGCTTCTCGAGAATGGTTTCTCCACGGGCCGGGCACTTATCATGGGTAAGTGAACGGTCTGTTAATCATCGATAAGCCCGGTGGGATGACTTCGCACGATGTGGTGGCGCGGGTGCGCCGCGCCACTGGCGAAAAGTCCATCGGGCACCTTGGAACCCTCGATCCCATGGCCACCGGCGTTCTGCCGCTGCTGCTGGGTAAGTACACGCGTCTGGCGCAGTTTTATGGCGCTCATGCGAAGAGCTACACCGGCACTATCCGTTTCGGATTCTCAACGGACACCTACGATGCCGAAGGGCAGGCAAACTCCGAGCCGGTGCCGGTAACATTCGGACTCAACGAAGTCCTGGCAGCGGCCTCGCGTTTCTCGGGGGAGATGGATCAGCTGCCGCCCCCTGTTTCCGCGAAGAAGATCGGCGGCAAGCCCGCCTATCAGATTGTGCGCGAGGGTGGCACGCCACAGCTGAAGACGGCACGCGTGCGTATCGACGAATTTGCCATCACCGAGTTTGAAGGCGACACGGCTGCATTTCGCATGAAGATATCGGCCGGCGGCTATGTGCGTTCGGTCGCGCATGAGCTGGGGCAGGCATTGGGGACAGGCGCTCATCTCTCGAGCCTACGGCGCGTGGCCTCCGGGCCATTCCACATCGAACAGGCGTTGCCGCTCGATGAGATCGAATCGCTGGGGCGTGCCGGCGAGCTTGCGATGCAGCTGCCGCATCCGCGCACACTGCTGCCGGAGATCCCGAGCGTGACGGCGGACATGGAGACAATCGGCCGCATGCGCAACGGCATGCAGGTAAATCTGCCCGAGTTCACGCAGGCCCCGCTGGTGAAGGTCTTCAGCGGGCAACGTGAGCTTGCGGGAGTCGCGAGGCGCATCGCGGGGACACTGTTTCATCCGACGGTGGTGCTGGCTTAGCCGACTGGCTATTTTCTGAGCAGAGGCTTGAGCAGGCCGTAGATATTCTCGGCGACAAGCTGATTGCCCTTCGCCGTAGCATGGATGCCGTCGGGCTGGATGGTACCGGGCACGGTGTAGACGTGCGCGTAGAGGAAGGGCAGCAGTGGGATGCTGTATTTCTGCGCGGCGAGCTGATAGGTCTGATTGAAGTCGTGGATGTAATCCTGGCCGTAATCGGGCGGCAGAGTGATGCCTGCCAGCACGACCTTCACGCCTGCGCCCTTGAGCGCAGCAATCATCTGATCAAGATTGGCGCGAGTTGCCGTGATGGGCAGGCCGCGCAATCCGTCATTGCCGCCGAACTCGACGACGACAATGGCAGGATGCGCAGCGAGCACGTCTTTTACGCGGGCCAATCCGTCTTTCGTCGTATCGCCGCTGATGCCTTTGTTGATGACGTGGTAGTGATATCCCCGTGTGTCGAGCAGTTGCTGCAGGTAGTCTGGGTAAGCGTGGCCGGCTTCGGCGCCGTGCCCTGCGGTGAGGCTGTCCCCAAAGCAGGCAATGACAGGCGGATTTTCGTGCGTGGCCGCCTGCGTTGCGGGATGGACGAAAAAGAAAGCAGCGGCGAGTACCAGAGAAAACAGCTTCACGCGAGCATTGTAGCCTGAAGAAGGACGGGGACCGGGATGATCGAAGTTCGTGGCTTGAGGAAGTCGATTCGCAACGGCGCGCGCACGGTGGATATTCTTCGCGGCATCGATCTGCTGATTCCGCAGGGGCAGTTCGTCGCGATCATGGGAGCTTCGGGCTCAGGCAAGAGCACCCTGCTGGGGCTATTAGCCGGACTGGACTCCCCGACCGAAGGCGATGTGCTGCTGGATGGCGTAGCCATCGGCGGACTCGATGAAGACCGCCTGGCCTTGGTGCGAGGAAGCAAGATTGGATTCGTCTTTCAGTCCTACCAGCTGATTCCTACGCTCACGGCGCTCGAGAACGTGCTGCTGCCGCATGAGCTGAATGCTCGTGGCGATGGACGCGCGAAGGCAACGCAGCTGCTGACCGCGGTGGGTCTCGCCGACCGTCTGCAACATTATCCGATCCAGCTTTCGGGCGGGGAACAGCAGCGCGTCGCGCTGGCCAGGGCCTTTATGCTGGAGCCGCCTATCGTGCTCGCGGATGAGCCGACCGGCAACCTGGATTCCGTGAATGGCCAGCACGTGCTGGAACTGCTGACCGGGCGGCAGAGAGCCTCGCAAACCACGCTGGTGATGGTAACGCACGATCCCCAGGTGGCTGCGCGCGCCGACCGGCAAATTCATCTGCGCGACGGGCTCGTGGTTTCTGATGTGCTGGCTGCGGAGCCGGTGCTATGAGCGATGCCGCGAAGCCTGCCCTGCCCTGGGGAAGCGCAGCACGGATTGCCTGGCGAGAACTGCGCGCCTCGCGTGCGAAGTTCCTCTTTGTGCTGCTGTCCGTGGCTGTCGGAGTCGCATCGCTGACGGGCGTGCGCGGTTTCAGCCAGTCTTTCCAGAAGGCACTCCTGGGCGATGCGCGCAGCATTATGGCCGCTGACCTATCGGCACGCATGTTTCGACTGCCGACGCAGCGCGAGTCGCAGGAGCTGGACGCTCTGGCGAGCAAAGGCGTGGAGCGGACCGAGGTTACGGAAACGGTTTCGATGGCTTCAGTCCATGGCGATCCGGTGCCACTGCTGGTCTCGCTGAAGGCTGTCGATCCGAATGAATATCCGTTCTATGGAACGGTGGTGCTGAATCCATCACAGCCGCTGCGCCAGGCTCTTGGCGATGACACGGCACTGGTGGATGACAATCTGCTGGTGCGCCTGCATGCGAAAGTAGGCGACCAGTTGAAGATCGGCAACCGCTATCTGCGGATTTCTGCCGTGATTTTGCGCGAACCGGATCGCATGTCAGCCGGTGTGGGATTAGGCCCGCGGGTGATGATTACCCGCCACGCGATGGAGTTGAGTGGCCTGCTCGGCGAAGGCAGTCGCGCGACGGAACGCTATCTCTTTAAGCTGCCGGGCAAAGGGGAAAGCATTGCCACGCTGCGTCCGCAGCTGGAGCGCATTTTGCCGGATGCGCAGATTTCCGACTTTCGCGAGACCAGCCCGGAGATTACGAATGGTCTCGATCGTGCGACCGGCCTGCTGAGCCTCATCTGCCTGGTGGCGATGGTGCTGGGTGCGATCGGTGTGGCGATGGCCATGCGCGCGCATCTGCAGCAGCGTATGGAAGTCCTCGCCATCATGAAGGCGATCGGCGCGCGCTCGTCGGACATCCTCCGTATCTATCTGCTGCAAACGGTCTTCCTCGGTCTTGCCGGTGGCTTGCTCGGTGTTGTCTTCGGCTTCGCTGTCGAGATGACGCTGCCAACACTCTTCGGCGCCTTGTTGCCGCTGCGGCCACCATTGGCGCTGGCCGTACGCCCGGTGGGCGCGGCTCTGGCGACTGGGGTGTTGACGACGCTGTTGTTCTGCCTACCTCCGCTACTCGATGTCCGGCACGTGCGGCCGATTGCCGTCCTGAGGCGGCAGGTGGAAGCGGCACAGGGGGATCGCCGCCGTAATTTCTTCCGGGATCGATGGCTACAGTGGGCAGCAATTGCGATCATCGTTGCGGGGCTGGCTGCGATTGCCGGCGTCCTGTCCGATTCATGGCAGAGCGGTGTAGTCTTCGCCGCCTGCCTCTCTGCCGTGCTCTTCACGACGCTGGTTGCAGCATTCCTCCTCCTGCGCATTCTGCGATGGTTTCTCAGCCGCACAAGGCTGCATCTTCCCTCTGCGCTTCGGCATGGGCTCGCGAATCTCTATCGGCCGGGGAATCAGTCGGCGGCTGTGCTTGCGGCGCTGGGTACGGGAGTGATGCTGATCTCCGCGGTCTTCCTGATGCAGCGTGCAGTGGTGCAGGAGATGCACAGCGCTGCGGCACCCGACACGCCGAACGTGTTCCTCGTCGATATTGCAAAGGACGAAGTGGACGGCGTGCGCACGCTGCTGGAGAAACAGCCGGGCGTGCAAGGCAGGCTGGAGACAATCCCGGTGATTTCTTCCCGCATCCTGAGTATTGATGGTGTGGATGTAGAGCAACTGCGGGTGAAGAACTATGCGAAGCGCCTGCTGCGCTCAGCGGCGATTACCTGGGCCAGCGCGGAGCCTCGCGGCACGAAGATCAGCGAAGGCCACTGGTGGGCGAGCGATCAGGAGCCGTCTCTCGCCGTGGTGGATAATGTTGCGCGCCGCCTACAGCTTCATCTTGGGTCAAAGGTTGTCTTTTCGGCCGACGATAAGGAAATCGCTACGACGGTTGCTGCCATCTACAAAGTGGACGGCGAGCATGCGTTCGCACGTAGCGAGTTCATCCTTGCGCCCGGCTTGCTGAAGGATGTACCTGCGACCTGGTATGGAGCGGTTCACATTGCGCCCGGTCAGATTCCTGCGCTGGAGCGAACGCTGTTCACCGCCTATCCGACGGTAACGGTGGTGAATCTTGCAGACATCTTCGAGACGATCCAGGGAGTGGTCGATCACATCACGATGGTGATCCGCTTCCTTGCAGGCTTTTCGATCCTGTCTGGCGCGATCATCCTCGCTTCCAGCGTGGCGAGCACACGCTTTCGCAGGATCCGCGAGGTTGTCGTCCTCAAGACGCTCGGCGCTCGCCGTGGCCGGATCGCGCAGGTGTTCAGCGTGGAGTTTGTTGTGCTCGGACTGCTTGCAGGATTGGTGGGAGCGTTGTTTGCGAACCTGCTGGCGCGCATTCTGCTGCATCGCATGGATGTGGCGTTCCACTTTGTGTGGGGCGGCAGCGCGGTCGCGGTGGCATGCACTGCCGTGTTAGCAGTGGTGACCGGATGGATCGCTAGCTTCAGAATTCTCGGGCAGAAGCCGCTCGAGGTACTGCGTGAGGAATAGAGCAGCGATGCTTATGCTGAAGCAGGGTTTCCGAGATAGGTGACCTCAACCAGCGTGCAGTCGTCGGCGGATGAGGCTGCGCCGCAGAAGGTCGAAAGGCTCGCGAAGATATCCTGCAGCTGCTGGCTTTGACTGAAGGCCGTTTCCAGGCGGCTGTTGCCGAAGAAGCCGTCGCATTCGTCGACCGCTTCCGTAACGCCGTCGGTGACGAGCAGCAGGCGTGTGCCAGGCTCGAGCTGCGCCTCATGCTGCTGGAAGTCGGCGTTCTCGATCATTCCCACGGGCAGGTTTGACTGTGAGAGTTCACGGACCGCCTCACCTGTCTTGAGCAGCGGATGCACGTGACCGCAGTTCACGTAGGTGAGGCGGCCATTGTTCTCGAGGCGAACGATGACGATGGTGGCGTACTTGCTGATGTCCTTGACGCAGATGTAGCGGTTGAGAGCGCGAGCGATCTGCGCGAGTGGCTGATCGGCGGCAAGCTGCGCGTAGACCATGCCTTGCAGCGTCTGCGCCAGCAGCGCTGCTGAGACACCTTTGCCGGAGACGTCGGCAATGACAACGTAAACACAGCCGTCGCCTTCCACGGCGTCATAAAAGTCGCCCCCGATCTCCTTGCAGGGAGCAAAACGCGCCTCGATCCGAGCATATTCGGTGCGTGGGGGCTGTACGGCCATCAGGTCCTGCTGGATACTGGCCGCAATGTTCAGCTCTTCGCGATAGCGGCGGGCGTGTTCTTCCTCGATGGCAAGCTGCGCGTTCTCCATCAGAGCCGCGGCTTCCGTTGCGATGGTCTTGAGCAGGTCGTTGTCGACCTTGGTCAGCCTGCCGGGGTTAAGCCGGTTGTCGAGATAGAGAATGCCGAGGACGTCACCGCGCTGCGTTTCTGCATTGATCCTGCGGCTGCGGAGCGGGATGCAGATGATAGTGCGAATATTCTGGGCGATGATGCTGTCAGAAGGCGCTCCGGTTTCGGCGCTCAGCGTATCGGTGACGATGAACTGCCCGTCCCCCTGAATGGCCTGCTGGATGGCGCTATGCGAGATCGTGACTTCGTCGCTGAGGGCAGAGCCGTCGCTGGCGCGGCCCACGGCAATTTTTAAGGATTTTGTCTCCGCGTCGGGCAGAAGTACAAAGCCACGCTCGATGCGGGTGAGCTCGAGGGTCGTTTCGACGAGCGCGGACAGAATCTGGTCGACAGCTCCGACATCGTTTAGCTTGCGCGCTGCTTCGAGAAACCAGCTGAGCTTTTCGATTGCGGTGTTGGGCTCGTTCGCTGGATGGAGCTGATTGATGAGCGACCGCATCGTGGACCCGGAGACATGGCCGCGGACGCCGAAGCGCAGCAGTGGACCGTCCGTGGTGCCGAAATGAATGGCGTCATTCAGCTCAAGCTTATGCCGCTGTACCTTCCGGCCATTTACAAAGGTTCCGTGGCGGCTTCCGCGGTCCACGAGGATGAAGTTTCCAGCTTCGAACTGAATCTCGGCGTGGCGCCGTGAGATGTATTCGTGTTCCAGCAGCAGGTCGCTCCCCGGCATACGGCCCACAGTGAATGGGCTCCGGGTGACGAAGAGCTGCACTTCGCGGGCGCCATCGATCAGGGTGAGCGGGGTAGATGGAAGCTCTGTCATACGCGGACTCCGGGAAAAAGAACGGCAGGGGAGCAGCAATGCAGATGCGATTATAACCAGCAAGGCTGGAAACCGGAGGATTACCCGTCGTTTACAAGGGAGATGTGCCGCAAGAGTAAGAGCTGCACGTCAGAGCGGAGCCGTTCTGGGGCAGCTCCGCTCTGACAACCGAAGACCTCCTACTTCGACTGCGCGTCGAGAGCGAGGTTCAGGGCCAGCACGTTGACACGTGGCTCGCCGAGGATGCCGAACTGGCGTCCGGTAATGTGGGCTTCGACGATCTGCCGGACAGCTTCGTCCGAGAGATGGCGTGCTGTGGCGACCGTATGCACCTGGTAGAGAGCTGCCGCTGGGCTGATGTCAGGATCGAGGCCCGAACCGGATGCGGTGACGAGATCGATCGGCACCGCCTGGCTGGGATTCGCTTTCTGGTAAGTGGCTACGTCTCCCGAGATACGGTCGACGAGTTTCTTGCTCGATTGTGCATAGTTGGAGCCACTGGAATTGGCAGCGTCATATCCGTTGCCCGCTGCCGAGGGGCGGCCATGGAAGTAGCGGTCGCTGGCAAAGCTCTGCCCGAGAAGCTCAGAGCCGAGGATCCTGCCGTCGTGCTGGAGGAGCTCGCCGTTGGCCTTCGCAGGCATGGTCAGATGGGCGAAGGCGGTAACGGCGAGCGGATAAAGAATGCCGAGCAGCGCGGTGGTGACGAGGGTGAAGCGGATTGCGATCTTGAGTTGCGTGGTCATCGAATTGGGTCCTGTATCTCTGTTTGTCCAGGCTTTGGGTTAGGCCAAATGCAGTGCGGTGATCACCACGTCGATGGCCTTGATACCGATGAAGGGAACGATGACGCCGCCCACACCATAAATGAGCAGGTTGCGGCGCAGCAGTGCAGCAGCCGACTTCGGCTCATACTTGACGCCCTTGAGGGCGAGAGGGATGAGGCCGATGATGATTAACGCGTTAAATATCACGGCGGAAAGAATGGCCGAATGCGGCGTGGCCAGGTGCATGATGTTCAATGCGTTCAGTACCGGGAAGGCGCCTGCGAACATTGCTGGGATGATGGCGAAGTATTTTGCCACGTCGTTGGCAATCGAGAACGTCGTCAGCGCGCCGCGCGTCATAAGAAGCTGCTTGCCAATCTCGACGATCTCGATCAATTTGGTCGGGTTCGAGTCGAGATCGACCATGTTGCCAGCTTCTTTCGCTGCCTGCGTACCGGAGTTCATGGCCACGCCTACATCAGCCTGAGCGAGCGCAGGCGCATCGTTGGTGCCGTCCCCGGTCATGGCGACGAGCTTCCCCTTGGCCTGCTCGCGCTTGATGAGGTCCATCTTGTCTTTCGGCTTGGCCTCGGCAAGGAAATCGTCGACGCCGGCTTCGCGCGCGATGACTGCGGCGGTGAGGGGATTGTCGCCGGTAATCATGATGGTACGGATGCCCATGGCGCGCAGACGGGCGAGGCGATCCTTGAGGCCGCCTTTCACGATGTCTTTGAGGTAGACGACCCCGAGCGCCGTGGTGTTCTCGGCCACGACGAGCGGTGTGCCTCCCATACGGGCGATCTCTTCGACCTTATCGCTGACCTTGCGCGGCA
The DNA here is from genome assembly GCF_047605705.1 of Silvibacterium sp. Taxonomy (NCBI): domain Bacteria; kingdom Pseudomonadati; phylum Acidobacteriota; class Terriglobia; order Terriglobales; family Acidobacteriaceae; genus Silvibacterium; species Silvibacterium sp. The sequence goes on from NZ_JASGFD010000008.1 coordinate 21,859, forward strand.
GGCTGGAGCCCTGCTGCTCGAGGAACCGGGCGATCGCATCGGCTGAGCCTTTGCGGATCATCGTGCCAGGCAGATCGACGCCGGACATACGGGTCTGCGCGCTGAAGGGAACGAATTCGACGCGCATGTTGGTGAGGTCGCGGCCGCGGAGGTTGTACTTCTCCTTGGCGAGCACGACGATGGAACGACCTTCGGGTGTCTCATCGGAGAACGACGCGAGTTGCGCGGCGTCGGCCAGGCGCTCGGTGCTGATGTCCGGCGCGGGGAAGAACTCGGTAGCCTGGCGGTTGCCGAGTGTGATGGTGCCGGTTTTGTCGAGCAGCAGGGTATTTACGTCGCCTGCGGCTTCTACAGCGCGGCCGCTCATCGCGAGAACGTTGTATTGCACGAGGCGATCCATGCCCGCGATGCCGATGGCTGAGAGCAGCCCGCCGATGGTCGTGGGTATGAGGCAGACGAGCAGCGAGACGAGCACGAAGATAGTCTGCGGCGCGTGCGCGTAGATGGCGAAGGGCTGCAGCGTGGCTACAGCGAGCAGGAAGATGATGGTGAGTCCGGCGAGCAGGATGCTGAGCGCGATCTCGTTCGGGGTCTTCTGCCGCGATGCTCCTTCGACGAGTGCAATCATGCGATCGAGAAAGGTTTCGCCGGGGTTTGAGGTGATGCGAATCTTCACCCAGTCGGAGAGGACGCGCGTGCCGCCGGTGACGGCTGAGCGATCGCCGCCGGCCTCGCGGATGACAGGCGCGGACTCGCCGGTAATGGCCGACTCGTCCACCGAGGCGACGCCTTCGATGACCTCGCCGTCACCGGCAATGAACTGGCCGGCTTCGACCTTGATGACGTCACCGGAGCGAAGGGTGGAACTGGAAGCAGCTTCCAGTGATCCGTCCTGCTTATAGCGATACGCGATGGTTTCGCCTTTGGCTTTGCGCAGCGTATCGGCCTGGGCCTTGCCGCGGCCCTCGGCCATGGCTTCGGCAAAGTTCGCAAAGAGGACGGTGAACCACAGCCAAAGTGTGATCTGAAGGTTGAAGCTGATGGGCCGGTGCAGGACGATGTCCTGAATGAGCAGCGCGCTGGTGAGAACGCTGCCTACCTCGACGACAAACATGACCGGGTTCTTGAGCATGGTGCGCGGATCGAGCTTGGTGATTGCACCAAGGGCCGCCTGCCCAAAGATCGCCGGATTCCAGAGACTCTGCTTTTCTGCCATTTTTCGATCTCTCCGACGTTGTTTAGAAAAGGACTCCCTGCTTCAACAGCAGGTGCTCGAGGATGGGACCGAGCGAGAGCGCAGGGAAGAAGGTGAGCGCGCCGACGATGAGGATGACGCCGGTCAGCAGCACCGTGAAGAGTGCCGAATTCACCGGGAAGGTTCCAGGCGAAGGCGGAATGCTCCGCTTCTGCGCGAGATTACCGGCAAGCGCGAGCATCGGCACCATCATCAGGAAGCGGCCTGCGAGCATCGTGAAGCCGAGGGTGATGTTGTACCAGTGCGTGTTCGCGCTGAGTCCGGCGAAGGCCGAGCCGTTGTTCCCGGCGGCCGACGTGAAGGCATAAAGGATTTCCGTCAGCCCATGTGGGCCTGCGTTGTTGAGGCTCGAAAGGCCCATCTGCGGCGCGAGCACAGAAATTGCGGTGAAGACGAGAATCACCAGCGGGAAGATGAGCACGTAAAGCATGGCCATCTTCACGTCAAAGGCTTCGATCTTCTTTCCGAGGTATTCCGGTGTGCGACCGACCATGAGGCCGGCGATGAAGACGGCCAGCACCACGTAGATCAGCATGCCGTAGAGGCCGGAGCCCACGCCGCCGAAGACGATCTCGCCTAGCATGATGTTGGCCAGCACCACGAGACCACCGAGTGGCGTGAAGGAATCGTGCATGCCATTTACAGCGCCGCAGCTGATGTCTGTTGTGGTTCCGGCAAAGAGCGCGGTGCCGGCCTGACCGAAGCGGATCTCTTTGCCTTCCTGATTGCCGCCATCCTGGAGAGCAGTGTGCTGCTGATTAACGCCATGGAGCAACGGATGAGGCTGCGATTCGGCTGCATAGATGCAGAAAACGCCGACAAACCAAAGCAGCAGCATGCAGGAGAATACCGCCCAGCCGTGTCCGGCTGAACCTGCCATGCGCCCGAGGGTGACGGTGAGCGCAGCGGGGATAAGAAACATGGCAAGAATTTCGAGAAAGTTGCTGAAGGGCGTGGGGTTCTCGAAGGGATGGGCACTGTTCGCATTCAGGAAGCCGCCGCCGTTGGTGCCGAGCATCTTGATAGCTTCCTGCGAGGCAATCGGACCCTGCGCGATGGTTTGCGTTCCATGTTCCAGCGTTTGCGCGGTGGTGTAGGGATGCAGGTTCTGCACCACGCCCTGGCCGATCAGCACAGGCGCGAGGACGAGGCAGATCGGTAGCAGGATATAGAGAACGCCACGCGTCGTGTCCACCCAGAAATTGCCGATGGTAGCGGACTGCTTGCGGGCGATGCCGCGCAGCAGCGCGATTGCGACGGCGATGCCGACGGCTCCGCTGAGAAAGTTGTGATATGCCAGGCCCACCATCTGGGTGAAGTAACTCATGGTGGCTTCAGGCACATAAGACTGCCAGTTGGTATTTGTGGTGAAAGAGCTGGCGGTATTCCATGCAAGCGCCTGCTCGACTCCTGGCAGCCCCTGCGGGTTCCAGGGGAGCATGTGCTGCAGGCGCTCGATGGCATAGGTGAGCAGCATCGAGACAAAGCTGAAGAGCAGCATCGCTGTGCCGTACTGGCGCCAGTTCATTTCCTCATCGCGTTTCACACCGCAGAGGCGGTATACAAGTCCTTCGATTGGCCGGATTACGGGATCGAGGAAAGTCTTACGGCCCTCAAACACGGCAGCTATATAGAGGCCGAGCGGGCGCATCAGTACGACAACTACAGCCAGCAGCAGAAGAATCTGCAGCCATCCATTCGCGGTCATTTCAGAATTTCTCCGGAGATAGCAGCGCAAAGACCAGATAGACCAGCAGTGCGACTGTGAGAAGAACAACGATCAGGGTCGTGATTTCCATAATTGACCTCGAGGCTTACCTCAACCGCTCGCAGGCGGCGATGTAGAGCAGGGCTGCGGCAAAGAAGGCCGCGGTGAAGATGAGCATGAGTAGATCCAGCACAATTGCTCCTTGCGTGATGCGGGCGGGTTACCAGGCGCCTTGCCGACCTCCGTACCACCACACAAGACCGAGGGTAGCGGTCGTCTGGTGATCGGAGAGCAGGCCTGTTTTGTTGGTGAGGAAGAAGGGCACGTTCGTCCAGTCACGGCGATACTCGAAACGTGCCAGCATATTGTCAGCAAGCTTGTATTCGTAAGTTCCGGTCACTTCCTTGAGTGCCTGCGTGGTGCCACTGAAGAGGCCGCCGCGATCGGATAAGTACTCCGAGCGTGCGGCGAGTGCGGTGCGCGGGGTCCATTGGAAATGCGCATAGGCAGCGCCGCCGATTACGTGCGAGGGCGCGGAAGATTCGCCCGGCGCGGCGTTAGCCCATTCGCGTTCGATCACGTAGTCGCCCTCGCCCGAGAATGTGAGGCGCGGGCTAGCGGTCCAGGTAGCGTAGCTGTCAAAGATATGCAGCTTTCCATCCGGCGCGGGATCGATCGGTGTGAAGCAAAGCCCGGGTTGCGTCGGCGTCGTGCATCCGGTCGACGAGGTGACGTCGGCATGATCCTGGCCGAGGTAGTAGTTGATGGTCCAGGAGACGCTCTTCGTCGGTTGTATGTTGAAGCCGAAGAGCTCGTCTTTGAAAGAGTTGGTTGGCTCGGTCTGATTGGTGCCGTTCACGACCCAGTAGTTCGCTGTGAGCCAGTTGTTTAACTTGTACGAGGCGCGGACTCCCATGTGATAAAAGGGCAGGTAGTAGAAGAAGAAGGACCGTGTGTAGTTCATCTGATCCTTGGTGTAATTGCCCTCTACGCCGAGTGAGCTGGCCCACTTGCCGAAGTCGACGGTGAGTCCGGAGCCGATGGGCGCAACATACGTGCCGTAGGCCTGAAAGAGATTGCGATAGATTTCCGGGCGGGGCTCGTTGGCGGGATTGCCCTGCAGTGTCTCCGTGGCCTGGCCGAACTGGAGATCAAGGCGCGCGCCGTAGCGGCGGCCGTTGGTGACATCGGGATCAAGATCGAAGACGACGCCAGCCTGGTTCAGACTGAAAGCGTTGCTCAGGACATCGTAGGCGCGAAGATATTCGACGCGGCCGATCGGGTGATTGAAGTCGTATTCGTAATAACCGTCGAGGTCATAGCCGAGCGTAGCGCCCCCGGGCAGCTGCGTCGGCAGAATCGAAGCTGCGGCTGCAGACGGCTGTGCGGGCGCAGGTGTAGTTGCCGGCGGAGGAGAAGAGATTTCTTTCGTAGCGGCGTTGAGGTTGTTTGCTTCTGCCGTGGCAGCGGGGGAATCGGTATGGGCCTGATGTCCCATCTCTGCTTCGAGAGCGGCAACGCGCTGCTCGAGGAGCTTTACCGTCTCGCGAAGCTGCTGGACTTCGGTGGCACCTGCCGGTGCTTGCTGTGTTTGCGGCGACGCTGCTTCTTGCGCGCTGAGAAATGGAACCAGACAAAAGGCCGCAAGCAGCGATGAAATCTTCAGAACGTGACGTAGGGTTTGCATACTGATCTCATCGACTGAGATTCAGTAAACATGCGGCCCGCTAAGTCCCTCGTAAGGGATTTATAAGGAAGTCATAAGGGCTATTCCGCCCCGCCGTCCGGAAGAAAGCGGTAGCCGACCCAGGGCTCGGTCTGGATGTACTCCTTGCCGCTATCGCCTTGAAGTTTCTTACGCAGTTGGCCTACAAAGACTCGAAGGTATTCCGGCTGCTGAGCGGACTGCGCCCCCCACACCGCGGTGAGCAACGCACGGTGTGTCAACACCTTGCCAGCGCTGCGGGCGAAAAGCAGAAGGAGATCGAATTCCTTGGGAGTGAGGTGGACGGAACGCCCGCCGACGGTGACAGCATGGGCGGCTACGTCGACAACAAAGTCGCCCACGCTGATGGGGGCATCGGTGACGCGCTCGGGGGCGCGGCGCAGGTGGGCACGAACGCGGGCCATCAGCTCCTGAATGCTGAATGGCTTGGTAACGTAGTCGTCCGCTCCAGCGTCGAGCGCTTCGATCTTCGAGCGCTCCTGCTCGCGAACGGAAAGCACAAGGATAGGTACTTTGCTACGGGTGCGGACGGCGCGACAAAGCTCGACGCCGGTCATGCCGGGCATCATCAGATCGGTGATGATGAGATCCGGGGACCATTCCCCGAAGAGATGGAGTGCCTCCTCCGGGTCGTTCGCGGTGCGGACATCATAGCCCTGAGCGGAGAGCGCGGTGCGCAGCACGCGGGTGATCTGCGTTTCATCGTCGACGACAAGAACTCGTTCTGCCATGGGTAGATCGGGCGCCTCTTGGGGCCCATCGTTCCTGACTGTATCATCGACGCGAGTATGGATCGACAGAGCGCACGCCGTGAACTCATTTCATTTCTAGGCATCACCGCGGCGGCGGTGGCCGTGGCGCTTGTCTATCGCTACATTGCGGAGATCAACCAGACCACCGCTGCACTGACCTTCCTGGTGCTGGTCCTGCTCACCGCATCGCGCTTCCGGATCGTGCACTCGATCTACCTCTCCATACTCTGTGCGCTGCTCTATAACTTCTTTTTCCTGCCGCCGGTCGGGACCTTTACTATCCACGATCCTCAGAACTGGATCGCGCTGGCTGCGTTTTTATCCGTGGGTGTGCTTGTGAGCCACCTCTCGGATACAGCACGACGGCAGACGCGCATCTCCGAATCGCGCCGGCGCGAGGTGGAACAGCTTTATGCATTCAGCCAACAGCTCATGCTGCAGGACGATCTGCGCTCGGTGGCGCGGCAAACGCCTTCGATTGCAGTGAGCACCTTCGGCTTCGGCGCTGTGGGACTTTATGTTCGGGATCACGATGCGGTGCATTATTCCGATCCGAAATCGGAACTGATTTCGCCCGAAGAGCTGCGCAAGGCAGCGATAGCGCTGGACACGGGCGCCCGGACGTTGGACAGCGCGCAGGTCGTGCCTTTGATGTTCGGCATGCGCTCCGTGGGGGCGATGGTGGTTTCAGGCGGTAGCGCTTCGGGCGCTCAGTTGGAGGCAATTGGCGCGCTGGTGGCGATTGCTCTGGAGCGAGCGGTCACGATCGAGCAGAGCACGCACGTGGAAGCCGCAAAAGAGAGTGAACGGCTCCGATCCGCGCTGCTGGATTCAGTCACACATGACCTGCGTACGCCGCTGACTTCCATTCGCGCGGCGGCGTCGACCTTGAGTAGCCATCCATCTCTTGATGCCGAGGCGCGGACGGATATGTACGCCGTCATCGAAGAAGAATCCGCGCGGCTGGACATGCTGATCGGACGCGCCGTCGAGATGGCGCAGCTCGACGCGCAGAGCATCCAGGTGAAGACGAAGCCCGAGAAGATCGGCGAACTGGTGCAACTGGCCCTCGAGGAGGCGCGAGCGCTGCTGGGCAGCCGCGCTGTAACGGTCGATATCCCGGATGACTTACCGCAGATCGAACTGGATCGTGAGCTGGTGCGGCGAGTGTTAAGGCACCTGATCGAAAACGCAGCGCGCTATTCGCCCGAGACGGCTCCGCTGAGGATATCCGCGAAGATCGAGGACTATCGGCTGGTCGTCCGCCTGGAAGATCAAGGGCCGGGCATCGATGAGTCAGACCAGCCCTACATCTTCGACAAGTTTTTCCGTGGAAAGAACCAGAAGCCGGGCACCTCGGGCACGGGTATGGGCCTGGCGATCGTAAAGGCCATCATGATCGCGCATGGCGGCGGGGTGACGATGGGTAACCGGCAGGGCGGAGGCGCGGTGTTTACCCTCTGGCTTCCGGCCGACGGGCAGAGCGGGGACGAAAACGCCTTGCGTTCGTGATCGGCTGAGTTTCGTACCCGATTTTCCTCAGCCGCCATTCGTGGCCGATATGAGAACGCGGCTGGCCATGAGGAATAGAATCGAGGAAGTATCATGGCTGAATTTACGCACCTGCACATCCACACCGATTACTCCCTCCTCGATGGCGCTTGCGACGTCGACAAGCTGGTGAACCGCGTTGCCGACATCGGACAGAAGGCCGTCGCGATCACGGATCACGGCAACATTTACGGAGCGGTACATTTTTTTGAAGCCGCGAAGAAGCGCGGCATCAAGCCGATCCTCGGCTGCGAGCTCTACGTCTGCAAGAAGGAGGATCATCGTGCCGATCCTCAGGGAGATGAGTACAACCATCTGCTGGTGCTGGCCGAAAACGAAGAGGGCTACCGCAATCTGGTACGCATCACCTCCGAGGCTTCGCTGCACGGCTTCTATCGCAAGCCGCGTATCAGCAAGAAATATCTGGCCGAGCATGCGAGTGGCCTGATCGGTTTCTCCGGTTGCCTCTCGGGCGAGCTTTCGGAAAATCTGCTGGCAGGGAACTATAATGCCGCGCGTGCGACAGCCAGCCAGTACCAGGACATCTTTGGCAAGGGCAACTTCTTCCTGGAGATCCAGGATCAAGGGCTGGAGCTTGAAAAGAAGATCCATGCCGATCTCTTCCGCCTCGAGAAAGAGCTGAACATCCCGCTGGTGGCGACGAACGACAGCCACTATCTCTGCGAAGACGACTCGCACGCGCATGAGGTGCTGCTGTGTGTGCAGACTGCTGGATCGATCCACGACCCGAAGCGTTTCAAGTTCGACTCCGATCAGTTCTTCGTCAAGACGGCTGCGGAGATGGAGAAGGTCTTCTCGCATGCTCCGGAAGTCGTGAGCCGGACGATGCAGTTCGCCGAGCGCTGCAATCTCAAGCTGAGCAAGGTCGACAATCCCTTCCCGGAGTTTGCGGTTCCGGCTGGTCACACGATCGATAGTTATTTCGAAGAAGTGTGCCGTGAAGGCTTCCGCAAGCGGTTGGATACGTCGATCCGCCACCTGCAGGATAAGGGCCTGCTGCGGCATCCGATCGATGCTTACCAGGCGCGCCTGGAACGCGAGATCTCCATCATCAAGCAGATGAAGTTCCCGGGCTACTTCCTGATCGTCTGGGACTTTATCCGCTATGCGCGCGAGCACGATATCCCCGTGGGACCGGGCCGTGGCTCGGCCGCCGGATCGCTGGTCGGTTACGTGATGGAGATCACCAACGTCGATCCGATCCAGAATGAGCTGCTCTTCGAGCGCTTCCTGAACCCGGAACGTGTGTCGATGCCCGATATCGATATCGACTTCGATATGAACCGGCGCGGCGAAGTGATCGAGTACGTAACGCGCAAATACGGTCGTGAGCAGGTAGCGCAGATCATCACGTTCAACACGATGGCGGCCAAGGCTTCGATCAAGGACGTCGGCCGCGCGCTCGATATGCCTTACGGCGATGTGGACCGCATCGCGAAGCTGATTCCAGCGACGATCGGCGTGACCATTGAGCAGGCACTCAAGGATTCACCGCCGCTGCAGGAAGCCTATGACGGGAATCCGCAGATTCGCGAACTGATCGATACGGCGCTCAAACTGGAGGGCCTGGTGCGTGGTGCAGGCGTTCACGCTGCCGGCGTGGTGATTGCGCCGCGTCCGCTCGCCGACCTGGTGCCGGTAACGCGCAGCAAGAACGATGAAATCGTGACCGCCTATGATATGAAAGCGGTCGAGAAGATGGGCCTGTTGAAGATGGACTTCCTCGGGCTCACGACGCTGACGGTCATTCACGATTGCCTGAAGCTCATCAAGAAGAATCGCGATGTGGTGCTGGATCTCGAGACGATTCCGCTCGACGACCAGGAGACGTACGAGAAGGTGTACCACCGCGCGCTGACTTCCGGTGTCTTCCAGTTTGAATCGGGTGGCATGCGCGATGTACTGCGCCGCTATAAGCCAACTTCGGTGGAGGATCTCACCGCTCTCAACGCGCTTTATCGTCCTGGCCCGATCCAGGGCGGCATGATCGATGACTTCATCGAGCGCAAGTGGGGACGGCGCAAGGTCGAGTACGAATTGCCTCCGCTCGAGACCATCCTCAGGGAGACGCTGGGCGTCATCGTCTACCAGGAACAAGTCATGCAGATCGCGAACGTGCTCGCCGGATACTCGCTGGGCGAAGCCGACCTGCTGCGCCGCGCGATGGGTAAGAAGGATCCTGCAGAGATGGCGAAGCAGCGTGACCGCTTCACATCGGGTGCGCTGGAGAAGGGCTTTCCGAAGGACAAGGTCGTTCGCATCTTCGACCTGATGGAGCAGTTTGCAGGATACGGCTTCAACAAGTCGCACTCGGCGGCATATGCGCTGCTTGCATACCAGACGGCGTATCTCAAGACGCATTTCCCGGTGGAGTTCATGGCGGCGCTGCTAACGTCGGAAATCTCGAAGCCGGAAAACGTGGTGAAGTACATCAAGGAATGCCGTGAAATGGAGATTCCGGTGGAACCGCCGGACGTGCTCTTTTCCGATGCAGACTTCACGCCGCATGGTAATGCCATCCGCTTCGGGCTCACGGCCATCAAGAACGTCGGACGTAACGCGATCGATTCGATCCTCGTCGCGCGCAACGAGCTTACAGAGAAGGGCAAGAGCTTCACGTCCTACTGGGAGTTCTGCGAGAAGATCGATCTCCGTCTTATCAACAAGCGTGTGCTCGAATCGCTCATCAAGGCTGGAGCTCTCGATTCGCTGGGGCGGCGTTCGCAGCTGATCGCGGCTACGGATAAGGCGATCGAGCGTGCGCAGAAGTCACAGCGTGATCTGGCTTCAGGCCAGCATGGGCTCTTCGGCATCTTCGACGATCATCCGGCGACGGCGGCCACCGAAGATCCCCTCCCGAATGTCGCAGACTGGGATGAGAATCTGCGTTTGCAATCAGAGAAGGAAGTGCTCGGCTTCTTTGTCTCGGGCCATCCGCTGGACAAGTACGCGGAGAAGCTGCGCAATGTGCCGGGAGTGGTCGATACGGCGACTGCGCTCGAAATGAAGCAGTCTTCAGCCCCCCCGAGGCGCGGACAGCCGCAGGAGCCGGATGTGGCGGTGGCCGGCGTCATCGTCGGACTGAAGGTGGCGAAGTCGAAGCGGTCGGGCGAACTCTACGCCGCGGCTTCTCTCGAGGATACGGTCGGCAAGATCGATATCATTTGCTTCCCGAAAGACTATGCCCGCCTTGCGGAGAGCCTGAAGATCGAGGTGCCGGTGCTGCTCAAGGGCAATATCCGCGCGGAAGAGGACGCAGCGCCGAAGATCGCGATCTCCTCGATTCAGCCGCTTGAGGATGTGAAGGTCAAGCTACCCTTGAATATCCGCCTGAAGGTGCCGTTGGATAAAGCCAGCGAGGCCACGCTCGAGGAGCTGAAAGCTTTGCTGGAGGGTGCGCCAGGGCCCGGCAAGCTGATGCTGAGCCTCGAAAAGAAGGGTGAATACTGCGTCATCATGGAGCCGGAGGGCTTTGCCATCGGCGCGGATCGTGGGTTTATCGATCGTACGGAAGCGCTGCTGGGACGGGGCGTGGTGCAGATTCTGGACTAACAGGCTCGGAAGTAGCAGGCCAACGATGCCGACGGGTTTGTATTGCACCGCCGGCATCCTTACAATCGGGAGAGCGACGCGGTGCAGGGAAGTGGTCTGTCACCGGCGCACATGTTTCTATGACTGATCACGCTCAAGGCACTGCACCGCATTCCACCCCCGGCGTTGAAACCGTCCCTGCTGCATGGACCAAGACAGAGTTGGCGAGGCATCCGCAGCGTCCTAACCTCATGGACTTCATCGACGCGATCTTTACGGATTTCAGCGAGATTCACGGCGATCGTCTCTTCGGCGATGATCCGGCAATGACCTGCGGCTTCGCCCGCTTCGATGGCGAAGAAGTGATGGTCATTGGAACGCGCAAAGGCCGCGCTACCAAGGAAAAGATGGCGCGCCGCTTCGGGATGCCGAATCCGGAAGGCTACCGGAAGGCTCTCCGGTGCATGAAGATCGCGGAGAAGTTCAGACGCCCGATTCTGCTGATCGTGGATGTGCCTGCGGCCTATCCTGGCGTGGAAGCAGAAGAGCGCGGTCAGGGTGAAGCGATTGCCCGGAATCTGCTCGAGATGGCGCGCCTGAAGGTGCCGACGATCTCGGTGGTGACTGGCGAAGGTGGATCGGGCGGAGCACTCGCTCTCGCGGTCGCGGATCGCGTACTTATCCTCGAGAATGCAATCTATTCGGTGATTCCGCCTGAGGGCTGCGCTGCTATTATGTGGCGCGATGCCAGCAAGCGCGACAAGGCTGCCGAAGCGATGCGTGTCATGGCGAAGGATGTGAAGGAGCTTGGCTGCGTGGACGATATCGTTCCCGAGCCAGGTAACGGCGCTCATGAAGATCCTGCGGTGGCGGCGGAACTGCTGGCGGAGAAACTGCGTTGGCATCTAAACGAGCTGAGGTCGTTTTCGACCGACGAGCTGCTGAAGCGGCGTTACGAAAAATTCCGCAACATCGCGCAGTTCTATACCGCCTGATGCAGCTTGTTTTCATCTCCTGGCAGACGAAGTATGTTCCCGGGCGCATGTTCCATCGTCAGGTGACGATATGAACCAGCGCTCGCGCTTCCGCGCATTTCTGTGGTTTCTCATTGGCGCATGCTACTTCTATGTTGCGCGCGACGTAGCGGTTCGCATTGCGCTGGGGCTCGGTTCGGGCGTATGGCTGGAGCTGATCAACCGTGCGGTGCTGCTTATCCTGCTGATCGCCGGTTATGCCGGTATGGCGTACGTAGGACAGAAGCAGCGGACGCCGATCAAGCTGATGGGGCTTGCCCGGCGCAGTGGCTGGCAGCGTGAGGTCGGGCTGGGCGCGGCTATCGGCTGGGGCGGCATGGTGGCCTGTGTGTTGCCGGTTGCGCTCTCCGGCGGCCTGATCGTGACCTTCTTCACGGGGTGGGCGCAGCTCCCGCTGCTGGTGCTGGATGTGGCGATCCTTGCCATTGCCGCGCTGGCCGAAGAAGTGGCCTTCCGCGGCTATCCGTTCCAAAGGCTGATCGAAGCGATCGGGCCGGTACCGGCCACGCTGCTGCTTTCTGTGGTATTCGCGCTGATCCATCTCGGCAATCCGGGATCGACTGCGGCCAGCACCTTTGTTACTTTCCTCGCTGGATGCCTTCTCTCGGTCGCGTGGCTCCGCACGCGCGCTCTGTGGGTGGGCTGGGGATTCCATCTGGGATGGAATATCTCGATGGGCATTCTCTTCGGGTTGCCGATCAGCGGGCTTACGAACTTCTCGCCGGTGATCCTAAGCAACACCTTCGGCCCCGCCTGGCTAACGGGCGCTGACTACGGTCCGGAAGGCAGCGCGATCTGCGTGCTGGTATTGCTGGCGTTGCTGGTCGTGGTGACCGTGGCAACTGGAGATCTGAAGCATCTGTATGCGCAGCCTGTGGTTGTACCGGGTGGTTTTCCGGTCGACCTGGATGCGATCGCTCGCCGTCAGCACGAAGCAGCCATGGGGCCAGCCGAGCCTGTTGCTCCTCAGCTGATACAGATCGGCGGGATTGCAGCGGCGCCTCGCTCAGAAAGCACCATCCCTGCACCAGCAGAAAACCCTGCCCCGAATCCTCCGCAGGAAAGCTAAAGGGTTCAGGGCAGGGCGGTATTCGTAATCGTTTTGGTTGCTTGCCGGCTACTTCACCGGCTGCGGGTCGATGAGGTGTCCCATCTTGTCCCGCTTGACCTGCAAATAACGCTCAAACGTCTTTTCCGGCTCGATTTCCGCCGAGATACGTTCCACGACCCGGATGCCGGCTGACTCCAGCGCGGCGACCTTTTCTGGGTTATTCGTAATCAACCGGACGGCGTGAATTCCCAGCTTTTTGAGGACTTCCCCGGGAAGCTCGAATTCACGGCAATCCGCCTTGAAGCCGAGTTCGAGGTTCGCCTCGATCGTGTCCAGACCCTGATCCTGGAGCTCATACGCCTTGAGCTTGGCCATCAGCCCGATGCCGCGGCCCTCCTGCTGTTCATAGAGCAGGATCCCGGTGCCTTCTTCGACAATCTTCGAGAGCGCAAGCTCCAGCTGCTGGCGGCAGTCACAGCGCAGGGAGTGAAACACGTCACCTGTCAAGCACTGCGAGTGGATGCGGACGATCGGCGGAGCTGCATGAATGTCGCCCATAACCAGCGCCACGGCACCTTCAACGCGCAACGCCGGGGCGGTCGTACCTTCCCTGCATGGTTCAGGAGATACGACATCTCCTTCAAATCCGAGGATGCGGAAGTGCCCCCAGCGGGAAGGGAAATCGGCGTCCGCAACCTTTCTAACGTTCTGCAAAGGCATAGTTACATTATAGATGCGGCTTCCGGCGCTTCGATGCAGAGGCGAGGCGGCCAGCGCGGCGTTAGAGTAGAGATGTGACCGATTCGCGGCTCATTTTTATTACGTTGCTGGTGAAGCTCGGCGTTGCAGCTGCCGTTTCGAGCGCACTTGCCCGCTCCCGTAGCTTCCAGAATCTCCTCTTTACAAGCCGCCGCCGAACGGCGCAGCTCCTCGGCCTGCTGGCGTTTGTCTGCATTCCTCTCGGGCTCGGTGTCTGGATGCGCTTCACCGTCCCGAATTTCCTTGCAGCAGATATCTCATTCGAGACAACGGTACTGCTGGGGATTCTCCTGGGTCCACTAGCGGCGCTGCTGGGCGGCGCCTTTCTGGCGCTTCCAGCGTTGCTGCACCATGAGTACCTCGCGCTGCCGTTCAATCTTGCTGTGGGTCTTACGGCCGGACTCTTTGGCAAGTTCGTGGATGAGGACGAGGTCTGGTCATTTTCTCCATTTGTCGATCTGAGCATCTATCGCTGGATCCGGCGCAACCTGCGCCGGCCGCGTTTCGACCCGCAGATTTTGCTGATGCTGCTGATCATCGGCATGGAAGTCGGCCGTGAATGGATAGCCCGGGCCTATCCACGGTGGCTGTTCTCACTCCATCCTCCGTCATGGGGAGCACGGCTGGCGATCTGGTTTGTGGCTCCAGTCGTGGTGGGCATTCCGCTGAAGGTATGGAATGCAATTCGCACCGAGCGCTCACTCGAAGAGCAGAAGCGGCTGGTGCTCGAAGCACGCCTCGACGCGCTGCAGAGGCAGATCAATCCGCACTTTCTCTTCAATACATTGAACTCGATCGCGTCGCTCGTTCGTTTCCGGCCTGAACAAGCCCGGGAACTGATCGTAAAACTGGCGAATATCCTGCGTGCACTTCTGAGGGACCACGACTCTTACATCCTCCTGCGGGAGGAGCTGAGCTTCACCGAGGATTATCTGGGCATCGAGGTCGTTCGATTCGGCGCAGACAAGCTGAAGGTGGTGAAAGAGATCGACACGCGGACACTGGACTACCCGGTGCCGAGCATGCTGTTGCAGCCGCTGGTAGAGAACAGCATCAAGCATGGGTTGGAGCCACGTATCGGCGGAGGAACGATTACACTGCGCAGCCGCCTTGAAGGGGACCGCATGATCATCGAAGTGGAAGATGACGGCGTCGGCATCGCGCCGGGCCGTTCCCACTCAAGCGGAGTGCTGCGTGGGAGCGGCATCGGCATGAAGAATGTGCGTGAGCGGCTGGAGGTGCTGTATGGCGGGGGCGCTCTCTTCGACATAACGAGCAGGCCGGGCCGAGGCACAAAGGTGACCGTGATCGTTCCGGTGGCGGGCGAGGGGTTTGAGACTCAGATCGTGACGCCGGCGGCCCGCTCTACGACACGCTCGTAGTATCTCTCGTACAGAGGAATAATTTTCGTCGCGCAGTAACGCTGCTGCGCCGTTTTACGAGCGACGGCAGCCATCGCAGCATGCTTTGTGTCATCACTCAGCAGGTCGATGGCAGCTTTTGCCATGCCATCGATGTCACCTACAGCGAAGAGCCGGCCGTTTTCGCCGTCTTGTACGAGTTCAGGCACTCCGCCCACAGCAGTTGCGATCGTTGGCACGCGGCAGGCCATGGCTTCAAGCGCAGCAAGTCCGAAAGACTCCATTTCGCTCGGCATGACCATGAGATCGGCGAGAGGCAGGAGATCGTTGACGCTGGCCTGTTTGCCCATGAAGTGAATGCGATCCTGGATGCCCTCACGGCGTGCCAGCCATTCTGCCTGTGAACGGTCCGGACCATCACCGACCATCAGCAGTTTTGCGGGGACTTGTTTTACCACTTCGGCAAAGACCTTTATTACGTCGACTGCGCGCTTTACAGGGCGGAAGTTCGAGAGATGGACGAGGATCTTCTCGCCAGGCTCCGCGAACTGGGCGCGTCCAGCCTCGCGCACCTCGGCACTGAGCGGCGTGTAGACATCGCAGTTGACGAAGTTTGGGATGACTTCAATTTCACCCTTCACCTTGAACTGCTGCAGCGTCTGCTCGCGCAGATAACTCGAGATGGCGGTGACGCCGTCGCTCTGATCGATGCCGAAGCTGGTAATCGGCAGGTAAGAATGATCGAGGCCAACGAGGGTGATGTCCGTGCCGTGCAGCGTGGTGACGAATGGCAGGCGTCGATTGCGTTCGGCAAGCATCTGACGCGCCAGGTATGCCGAGATGGAATGCGGAATTGCGTAGTGCACGTGCAACAGGTCGAGCTTGTAGTAGGCCGCGACCTCAGACATGCGCGTTGCGAGGGCGAGATCGTAGGGAGGGTACTCGAAGAGCGGATAATTCGAAACCGGAACCTCATGGTAAAAGATGCCGTGTTCGCGACCTGTGAGGCGGAAGGGCTGTGAATAGGTGATGAAGTGGACTTCGTGTCCGTTCGAGGCGAGCTCGATGCCGAGCTCCGTGGCCACCACGCCACTGCCGCCGTAAGTGGGATAACAGGTAATTCCAATCTTCATCGTCGTTCGCCGTGTTCCTTTGGACGCGCGACCGGGCGCGGAAGATGCAAGGTTCCGCGCCCGGGGCTTGTTACACGCTCCTGAAGGAGTGTACCCCGCAAGCCTGAAGGCGAGCGGAGCTTATGTATGCGGCGAGTCAACGGCGCATGTCTGCATCGTCCTCCCCAGATTTATGAGCTGGACTCTTCTCCGCGGGCTCCCTGACTGCTTCGACGAGTTGAAGATTGCCGAAGTCCGGGGCGTCATAGCGGTAGAGCGTGTTCATGAAGAACTTGTATGCGCCGTGCGACTCGGCTCTCCATTGTGGTTTGAAGCCGTAGAGGAAGACATGTCCCTTGCCGACAGACACTTCAACTGCCGCAGCCTGACCTTCGATCTTTTCAGGATGCAGAAGCACGCCGCTCTCCAGTGGATTGATGCCCTTCGGGTAACGAGCCAGGATTGCGCCTTTGAAGCCAGGTTTGACGGCGAAGGCCGGACCTTTCTCAAACATGACGATAGGATTTTCCGGGAGCCCCCAAACGGCAGGGCGTGAGCGATCGGCCAATTCGACTCGCAGCAGTGCTCCGGAACAGAAGAACTGATCGGGGCCAGCTCCTTCGAGGATATTGCTGACCGGAAGGCCGAGCAGGTCGATAACGGCGGAGGCCGCATCGTTGAAGGCTACAAGGTTGCCGCCCTGCTGCACGAATTGCCGCAAGGCCTCAACCCCGCTGTTGTCGATGCCGCCTGAATACTGGCTGGGCACAATTCCGGGCTTGAAGCCATCGAGAAGAACGCTCTTCGCAATATCAGGCAGGATGATGGTATCGAAACGCGACTTGAGATCGCCGGCCTTCATGCCTGCGTTGTAGATGCTGACCGGCGCAAAGTTGTACTTCTCGAGAATCCAGCGGGTCCAGCCTTCATCGATCGATGGGTCCCATGGGCGATAGAGCCCGACACGGGCCTTGTGGAGAGGAATGGCCTCACCACTCTTTGAGGTGGAGACCGCGGATACGCCCCACTTCTCGGCGATCGTTTCGAGGTTGGCCTTGCTTATGCCGTTGACGAGGAATGCGCCGGTCTCGCTGCCTTCGCTCGTTGGAATCGACGCGCGCGAAAACGAGACGGAGCCTCCTGCGGCGAGGATGTCGTTCACCGCCTCAAAGCTGGCATTCGATTTATGGCTGAGGGCGAAGACTGGCCCTGCACCTTCGACCGCGCCTTTCGGAGTAGCGACGGTGGTGAGGAGTTCGAGGTGCGCACGCTCTTCGCCGGAAACAGGATCCGTGACCGCATCTGCGCGGACGCCCATCTGCATAGGGAGCGTCCAGCCGGTCACGTCATAGGGTAGCGTGACTGGCTTGCCGGAGTTGCCATCGAGAATGGCCTGGGGATAGTGCTGTGGCTCAAACAGCTCCTTCACGAGATTCGACCACGGTTGATCCATGAGCACGACCCATGATCCGGCAAGATAATCGATGCCATTTGCGTGAAAGGGCTGCTTCGCGACATGCACCTCGATGCCGTTCTTCACTAGTACGTCGGCGAGCTGCGCAGCCTCAGGCGTGTCCGTCTGCGGATTGGGAAGGACATAGGCATAAGGCGGATTGTGCTGATAGTGATCGATGTTGTCATGCGCTGCCTGCCAGCGGTTGTAGAGCATCTGCTCGTGATACTTCGCGGCGGTGTCGAGCACGGACATAGAGCCTGCGACCATGTAGCGCACCGCATCTCCCAGGCGCCACCATCCGCCCTGCCACGGATCGGTGTACATGGTAAGCGCTTTGAGGTCCTGCGACTCCTTGGGGAATTCATCGACCGTATAAAAGCGCGGCGTGGCGTAGCGATAGAGCGCGGTTTCGGTGAAGAAAGAGACTTCATTGCGGAAGACGCTGGTGAAATCGAGGAAGCCTGGGTACCAGTTGTCGAAGCGATACTCCGAGATCGCGCCGGGCATGTGCTGCTCCTGCAGCGACGCAGACATCTGCGTACCGACGACGTTCAGCCAGCTGCGCATGTAGGGGCTGATGTTCGACGAGATCGGGTCGGAGAACGGAGGTATCCAGATGCGTGCGGGAAAGGGCGCGGTCTGGTGCTGGCAGTAGAAGATGGCCGGGCTCCAGTCCATCTCGGCCTTGGTGACCACCTGCGACTCGATCATGTTTTGCATATAGCCGTCGCGGTTGTTGTCGTGGCCGGCATAATCCTGGAAGAGCCATGGCATTGGGCTGACTTCATACTGCGTGCCGAGATTCTGGCGATACCAGTGCACAACCATGTCCTGCCCGTCAGGATTGAGCGTGGGCCACAGTACGAGGATGACGTTGTTCAGGATGGCGTCGACTTGCGGATCGTTTTGCGCTGAAAGCAGCTTGTAAGCCAACGCCAACGAGTGCTGGCCGCCGGCGACCTCGTTCGAGTGCAGCCCGCCGTCGATGTGAACGATGATCTTCGAGCTATGAGCGAGCTCACGTGCCTGCGCGTCAGTGAGACCGCGGGAATCCGCCAGCTTGCGGGAGTCTTCTTTATATTCGTCCAGGCGCGCCAGGTTATCGGGCGACGAGATGACAGCGATTTCGAACTCGCGGCCCTCGGTCGATTTGCCGACGGAGAAGAGCTTGATGCGGTTGGAGCTTGCGGCGAGCGCGTGAAAGTAGCGGATGGAGTCTTCGTAATCGGCGAGGTAGAAGTCATCGCCTGGGGTGTGTCCGAGGACCGAGACTGGCGTCGGTACTCCGGTTTGCGCGAACGAAGGTGTGAAGGGAATCAGCGTCACAAGCAATGGCAAAATGCCGGACAGACAGCGGCGCGAGCGGAAAGGCATGGCACTTCCTCTGAATGCGGGATGGACTTATCCTCGCATCCGGAGGCAGAAGCGCAAACATATTTCCGTTCCACAGTCCTATCGAGGTGCTTGACGCAAAGAAAAGCGCGCAAAGCAACTCTGGCTTCGCGCGCTGTAGGAAATGCCTGCCTGACTACTTCTTGAGCGAGGCCATGTCGATTACAAAGCGATACTTCACATCGCTCTTGAGCATGCGCTCATAGGCTTCGTTGATGTTCTGGATGTCGATGGTTTCGATGTCGCTGACGATGTTGTGCTCGCCGCAGAAATCGAGCATCTCCTGGGTCTCAGCGATGCCGCCGATGAGCGAGCCCGCGAGGCTGCGGCGCCCCATGATGAGGCTGAAGGAGGCGACAGGGAGCGGCTTCTCAGGCGCGCCGACCAGCACCATCGTGCCATCCACCTTGAGCAGCGACAGGTATGCGTTCAGGTCATGATCGGCAGCGACAGCGTCGAGGATGAAATCGAAGCTGTTGGCGTGCTTCTGCATCTGTTCGGCGTCCTTCGAGATGATGACTTCGTCGGCGCCGAGACGCTTCGCATCTTCCGCTTTATTGGGCGACGTAGTGAAAAGCACGGTGTGCGCGCCCAGGGCATGCGCGAACTTGAGTCCCATATGACCAAGTCCACCGAGCCCGACGATGCCGACCTTCTGGCCCTTGCTGACCTTCCAGTGGCGGAGCGGGGAGTAAGTGGTAATGCCGGCGCAGAGCAGCGGCGCGGCAGCCGCGGGATCGAGGTTATCCGGCACACGCAGAACGAAGGCTTCGTCCACAACGACGCTATCCGAGTAGCCGCCGTAGGTCATGCCGCCCAGGTGCTTGTCCGGGCTGTTGTAAGTGAGGATGGGAAACTGGACGCAGTACTGCTCGAGACCAGCCTGGCAGCTGGGACAGGTCCGGTCAGAGTCGACCATACAGCCGACACCGACAAGATCGCCTTGCCTGAACTTCGTGACCTTGGAGCCCACCGCGGTAACACGACCTACAATCTCATGGCCCGGCACGACGGGGAATACGGTGTTCTGCCATTCATTGCGGGCAGTGTGCAGATCGGAGTGGCAAACGCCGCAGAAGAGAATCTCGATGGCGACGTCAGTATCGGTGGGGGTGCGCCGCTCTAGGGCAAAAGGCGCCAGCGGAGAGGTTGCCGACTGCGCCGCGTACGACTTCGCAGAAGTAGACATGCTGATTTTTTATCCTTCCTTGCGGCCCGAATGCGAGCCAGTCTTATCAAAAACGATGGTCGCGAAAAAATCCATACACAGACCTGCGGCAAGCTTGCCTGATTCTCCAAATCCGTTGGCTTCCGGTGGGAATGTGAATTAGGCTTGAACAAAATGGATCTTATCGAACAGAATCGCCTGCGGATGGTAGACCTTCTTGCGCAACTGGCTCAGCTGGAGGGCATGCGGCCTGCACCGGTGGAGGGCGTGCGCCTGATGCGCGTAAACTGCTCCAGCTGCCGTGTGCCGGTGATGTATGAGCCGAGCATCATCATCATCGCGCGAGGCCGCAAGCGAGGCTTTCTGCACGACAAGGTGTTCCATTACGACGCACGCAACTATCTGACGCTGACCGTACCGATGCCTTTCGAATGCGATACGGAGGTCTCCGAGGATGGACCGTTTCTCGGCATTGGTGTGCGTATCGATCTGGCAGTCGTGAATGAGATTCTTATGCGCATGGAGCCGCCTGCAAGACCCTCGCTGGTGGTGGCGCCGGAGCATACCGTGAGTGCCACGCCGATGGACGCGGAGCTAAGTGGCGCGGCGGTGCGCCTGCTGGAATGCATGCTCCATCCGCTGGACGCGAGTGTGCTTGGGCCGCAGATCGTCAGGGAGATCACCTACCGTGTCCTTCGTGGCCGCCAGGGTGGTGCGTTACAGTCACTGTTACTTATGGATAGCTCGAGGCTGCAATTGCACAGGATTCTGCACCGGATGCATTCAGACTATGCCGAGACCCTCGAAGTTCCGGAGCTGGCGCAGGAGGCGGGCATGAGTATCTCCGCGCTGCATCATCACTTCAAGGCCATGACGGGGACCTCGCCTCTGCAGTATCTGAAGGCGGTGCGTCTGCACAAGGCGCGCATGATGATGGTGCAGGATTCGCTGAGCGCTGTGACCGCCTCGGAACGTGTGGGATATCAGAGTGCCTCTCAGTTCAGCCGTGAGTTTAAGCGGCTCTTCGGCAGCTCTCCCGTGGAAGAAGTTCAGCGTATGCGCGATGCGCTGCATGAGAATCTCCGTCCGGCAGCAATGGCGGGTTAAGCTCTGCCTCGAATCCTCACCCGCCACAGTCTGCTACTCCCAGCCTGTCTCAATTGCGGTGCTCTCCGTGCCCGAGACCCGCATCTTGGCAAAGTTTGATCCGCTGGACTTCTGCCCCGCAGATTTGCAGCCTCATCGAAGAGGCTGTCCGGGGCAGGCATCGGGAGTGCCGAAAATCGACATATAACCATGGAAATGGGATCGAAGACGATCGTAGTCGTGGGCGCAGGCCCAGGTGGACTTGCAGCCGCGATGGTGCTGGCAAGCCGGGGATTTGAGGTAAAAGTCTTTGAGAAGCAGGCTAGGATCGGCGGCCGCAATGCTGAGATGGAAGTAGGGCCTTATCGCTTTGATCTCGGCCCGACATTCCTCATGATGAAGTACCTGCTCGATGAAGTGTTTGAGTCAGCAGGGCGCAAGTGCGCTGACTACCTCGATTGCCGGCTTCTCGATCCAATGTACAGGCTGAATTTCGCCCACCGATCCATGCTGGTGTATTCCGATCCCGTACAGATGCGTGCGGAAATTGAGCGCGTTTTTCCCGGGGAAGGTGCGGGGCTGGAGCGGTTTCTCACGGTGGAGGAGAAGAGGTTCCGAAAGCTCTACCCCTGCTTACAGAAGCCATACGACGGCGCCCTGAGCTTGCTAAGCCCGACGCTCATGGCAGCGGCGCCTTACATTGCAGCCGGCCGTTCGCTCTACGATGTGCTGTCCGATTACTTCCGCTCGGAAGAGTTGAGGCTTGCATTCACGTTTCAGTCGAAGTATCTCGGAATGTCGCCGTGGGACTGTCCGGGGCTATTCGCGATGATCCCGTATACAGAGCATGCGCATGGGATATATCACGTGATGGGCGGACTGAACCGTATCACGCAGGCCTTTGCGCAGGTGGCACGCGAGCATGGTGCAGAGATTCACACCTCGTGCGGAGTAAAGCAGGTATTGCTTCGGCATAAGCAGGCCTGTGGGGTGGAGCTTGAAAACGGCGAACGCATTATGGCCGACGAGGTCGTAATCAATGCAGATTTCGGTCAGGCGATGCGGACGCTCTTTCCTGGTGAGGCACTGGGCAAATACGAGGTGGGGAAGCTCGAGAAGCTGAAATATTCGTGCTCGACTTTCATGATGTACCTCGGTCTGGACAAGCTCTATCCCGAGGTGGAACACCATACGATTATTTTCTCGCAGGACTATAAGAAGTGCCTCGAAGACATCACCCGCAATAAATGCATCTCCGAAGGTCTTTCGGTCTATGTTCGCAACTCGTCCCCTATCGATCCCGCATGCGCACCAGCAGGGCACTCTGCTCTTTATGTGCTCGCACCGGTACCCAATAACACCAGTGGCATCGATTGGCATGTGCATAAGTCTTCGTACCGGGAGATGATGCTCGACATACTTGAAAAGCGCAGCGGCCTGCGCGATTTGCGCAATCACATTCAGCAGGAGCTGATCGTGACGCCCGAGGATTGGGAAGAGAAGATGTCTGTCTTCCTCGGGGCAACGTTCAATCTCGGCCACAGTTGGGATCAGCTTCTTCTCTTCCGCCCTCACAACAAGTTTGAGCTCTTCGATAACACATATCTGGTTGGAGGAGGCACCCATCCCGGTAGCGGTCTGCCGACAATCTTTCAGTCGGCGATTATCTCTTCCAATTTGATCTGCGATAAGTATCGGGTTGCATACGCGGACCCGCAGCCCTTTCATGAGGCGCGAATCGCGTGACGGATTTTGCCGCGGACGGGAGCGCTGCACAACGGATGCAGGCAGCACGCCATGCACAGACTGCGTGGGCAAAGCAGACCCTGCATGAAAGAGCCTCGGTGCTCCACCGCTTGCGGCATGTAATTGCTGCCCGGATCGAGGAAATCGTCGCGGTGATACAGGACGAAATCGGCAAGCCGCCGTTGGACACGCTGGCCGGGGACATTCTTGTGACGCTGGAGCAGATCCGCTTCGACTCTCGCCACGCGCGCGAAGTGCTTTCACCCAGGCATCTCAAGTCCTCGAAACTTTTCTTTGCCCGAACTCGCTTTCTGGAATTGCATCAACCGCATGGGGTCGTCCTGGTGATTGCGCCGTGGAACTACCCGCTGCAACTGTCACTGGTTCCGGCTGCAACCGCACTGCTTGTAGGAAATGCGGTGCTGCTGAAGTGCAGCGAACACGCGCCACGAACGGCGAAGCTGATACAGGAACTGCTCAGGGAAGCGGGGCTGCCGGACGAAGTGATACAGGTCTCGTGGGAGGGGCCTGCCGGAGCAGCGCTGCTGTTAGAGGCGCAGCCGGACCTTGTGTTCTTCACCGGGAGCAGCGCGGTCGGCCGGGAGATCGTAGCACGTTGCGGGGCCTTGCTAATCCCATCCGTCATGGAGCTGGGAGGCAAAGACGCAGCGCTTATCTTTGCAACGTGTGAACTAGCGCGCACGGTGGAAGGCGTGCTCTATGGAGTTTTCTCGAATTCAGGACAGGTTTGCGTGGGCATCAAGAGACTCTACGTAGAGCGCGCGATCTACGGGCGCTTTCTTGAAGGCCTATTGTCGCGCATGCGGGAACTCCGAATCGGCAAAACCGGCGATGCAGATCTAGGAGAAGTCTTTGAGCCGGCCCGCAGACGGCTGAGCATGCAACTCGAGGACGCAGTGAAGAGAGGTGCCAGGCTGCATCGTACCCACAGCGACGCGCAGGGAGAGTTTTCTCCCGTGGTGGTTGCGAACTTACCTGCCGACGCCCGTCTCTTGACCGAAGATTCTTTTGGACCGGTGGTATGCATCTTCTCGTTCGATACGGAAGAGGAAGGAATCCGTATGGCGAACGAGTCGCCGTTTGCCTTGAGTGCCAGCGTGTGGACAGGAGATCGGTCTCAAGGTGAGCGAGTCGCGATTGCCCTGCGCGGCGGCAGTTGCGCGATCAATGATGTGATTCGGAATATCGGAAGTCCCGAAGCCGCGTTTGGCGGCAACGGCGACAGCGGCAGTGGCCGTTATCACGGATTGGAAGGCATCAGAACGTTTTCGCGCGTCAAAGTAATCATGACGAACACTCACCCCCGGCGAACGCTCCGCAATTGGTTCCCCTTCTCCACGAGGACGTATCAGCAGCTTGCAGGCGTGCTGCGCTTCCGTCACGGCTCCGGCTCGATTCGAAGCAGGTTCGCGGCATTCCGGCGATCATTCATGGGGCTTACGCTCATCGCCACGGGCCTTTGCCTGATGCCGCTGGCTTTCGGACAGGATGGCGTTGGAACACTGAGCGTGGATGTGTTGCTTCCTGCGCACGCTCAGGGACAGATTGCCTACCTCGTGTTTACTTCAGCCGAGGGCTTTCCCGACCATCGCGAGAAGGCGCTGCTGCACGGATTTGTCCCGTTGACCCATGGTGATGCTGACCAACAAAAGATCAATCTCGGAGCGCTGAAGCCAGGAAGATATGCGGTGAGTGTTTTTCTTGACGAGAACTCCAACGGAAAGCTCGATCACGGCTTCATGGGCATACCGAAGGAGCCTGTGGGAGCCTCGAATAATCCGAAGGGCCGAATGGGCCCGCCGAAGTTTGATGAGTGTGTCTTTGAACACGGCAGCGAAGCGCAGGACATTTCGATCCGCCTCGTGCATTGATGCGGATGGGGTGCGAAGGTGTGGGTGAAACGTGAGGCAAGACATAACCGGGAAGCGTGTTGTAGTGATCGGCGCAGGACTTGGCGGCATGACTGCCGCGATTCAGCTGGCGCGTGAAGGCTATCAGGTCGACCTGCTTGAGAAGAACGGCAACGTGGGCGGGAAGCTCAACCTGCATCGTGAAGCAGGATTCAGCTTCGACCTTGGCCCGTCTATCTTCACGCTGCCTGATATCTTTCGTCCTGTTTTTGAGGGTGACGGAAGGCGACTCGAAGATTACGTCACGCTTGAGCGGCTCGATCCGCAGTGGCGGAATTTTTTTGAAGACGGAGTAGTTGTCGATCTGTGGGAAGACTCGCAGCAGATGCGCCGCCAACTCGCAACCCTTGGCGAAAATGCGCTGCAGGATTACGAGTCCTTCTGTAACTACGCGAAGCTGCAATACAGCATCATCGAACGCGGGTATTTCGATCGTGGCCTCGATACGTTTTGGGATTTTGTAAGGTTCTACGGAATCAAGAATGCCAAGGGGCTCGACTACCTGGGGACGATGGCTTCGGGAATTCGGAAGCGAGTTCGCGATCCTTACCTGCGCGATATCTTCGAGTATTTCATCAAGTACGTGGGGTCTTCTGCGTATGACGCACCGGGCTTCATGAACCTGATGCCGAATATTCAACTCGAGTTCGGGTTGTGGTACGTGAAAGGCGGACTCTACGAACTCGCCAGGGCGTTTGAGCGCAGGCTTACGGAGACTGGCGTGCGGGTTCATCTGAATCAGAAGGTCCTGGAAATCGAAAAGGCGGAAGGGCATGTCACCGGTGTTACGACACAACGACAGGATGGCAGCTCTGTGAGATTGTCCGCCGACTACGTCATCTCAAATATGGAGGTGGTGCCGGCGAACAGGGATTTGCTTCGTGAGTCTCCACGCAGGCTGCGAAAGCTTAGTCGCTATGAGCCGGCATGCTCAGGGATCGTGGTCCATCTAGGGCTCGACCGCACATACCCGCAGCTCGCACATCATAATTTCTTTTATGCGAGCGACCAAAAGCGGCACTTTCATCGTGTATTCCGCGAGAAGCGATTACCGGACGATCCCACGATCTATCTCGTAGCGCCCACAAGAACGGATCCTTCGCAGGCGCCGCCGGGATGCGAGAACATCAAGATCCTGCCGCACATTCCATATCTCAATGAGAAGCACCCTTACACCTACGAGGATTGTGTCGCGCTGAAAGAACTGTGTTTCGATAAGCTCGAGCGCATGGGGCTTACCGATCTGCGAAAGCATATCGTTGTCGAAGATTTCTGGACGCCTTTTGATATCGAAGCGAAGTATCTTTCAAACGGTGGCTCCATCTACGGTGTAGTGAGTGACAGGTGGCGGAACTTCGCATTTAAGGCGCCTAAACAGAGCCCTCACTACCGCAACCTGTATTTTGTAGGCGGCAGCGTGAATCCCGGCGGAGGTATGCCGATGGTGACACTGTGCGGACGGCACGTGGCGCGGCTGGTCGTGGAATCTGCGTCGAGCTGAGCGATGGCGCTCTTGTTATTCGCACTGTGCGGCGCCGGGTTCGGAGCAGGTTGGATCCTGCTGCGTAAAGTGCCAACGGCTGCGCCCCTACCGGAAAGCTTTCAGCCGCCGCAGGTAAGCATCATCATTCCTGCACGAAATGAAGCGAGTACGCTCCCCCGGCTGCTGGATTCCATCGCCGCGAGTAGCGCGCGTCCGTGGGAAATCATTGTTGTGGATGATCAGTCCACGGACGCGACAGCAATGATTGCGGCAAAGGCGGGCGCTCGAGTCGTATCTGCGCCTGCATTGGAGGCCGGTTGGACAGGGAAGAGCTGGGCCTGTCATCACGGAGCACTGTTTGCCGCTGCCGCTGCACCTCTCCTATTTTTTCTCGATGCGGACACGTACTTTGTGAAAGATGGTTATGCACGAATCGTCAGGGAATTCTCGGCACTGCCGAAAGGCGCAGCGCTATCGGTCTTGCCATACCACCGGATGAAGTCCTGGAGTGAGCAGCTATCGCTCTTCTTCAACGTGATCACGGCTATGGCGGCTGGAGGATTTACAGGAGCGGCATCGCCGCTTCTCTTTGGGCAATCACTGCTCATCTCGAAAGAACTCTACTTTGCCGCAGGCGGCCATGCCTCGATCCGTGGTGAAATTCTCGAGAACCTGCATCTCTCTTCGTGCATCAAATCTGCCGGCGGTCAATGCCATACCCTGGGAGGACGTACGGCGCTGGAGATGCGGATGTTTCCGCACGGTGCGCGCCAGCAAAATGAGAGCTGGCGTAAAGGCTTTGCGGCCGGGGCGAGCGCGGTGCGTCCTCTGGTTCGCGCGCTCAGCGCAACGTGGCTCGGAGGTCTTGCCCTGAGCAGCCTGCTTCTCGTTCTGTCGGGAGCCCATTGGACCAGCTGGATAATCTATGCGCTTCTTGTAGCCCAACTCTCGATTCTGGCGCGGCAAGTTGGGAATTTTAATTGGATGACGCTGGCGTGCTTTCCTGTATCGCTTGCGTACTACATGCTCATCTTCACGCAGTCAGCATGGAGGCGGGCGACAGGCAAGGCTGTGACCTGGCGAGGCCGCTCGCTGTGAGTCCTGCACGCGTCATTCTGCTGAACTGCATCGGGTGGCCGGCGCTGCAGCTTTCGCTCGCATGGGGAATGGGATGCCTGCCTGCACGGTGGTTCGCGAAAGAGGCCGCATGGTCGCGGGTGTGCCAGTGGGAGAGCCCGCTCTATCGCAGAGTTCTAAGACTGCGCAGCTGGAAGCATCGATTGCCCGATGGCGCATCGTGGTTCGCAGGTGGCTTCGCCAAGAAGAAGCTGGAGATGAGGAATCGGGAGTACCTCATGCGATTTGTGGCTGAGACCCGGAGGGGAGAGCTTGCGCACTGGCTGATGATCGCCTGTGTCCCGCTCTTCTTTGTATGGAATCCGCCGTGGG
Source organism: Silvibacterium sp. (assembly GCF_047605705.1). Lineage (NCBI taxonomy): Bacteria > Pseudomonadati > Acidobacteriota > Terriglobia > Terriglobales > Acidobacteriaceae > Silvibacterium > Silvibacterium sp. Next base: position 49,431 of record NZ_JASGFD010000008.1, read on the forward strand.
CATGTGTTGTTGTCGCTTTTTATGCCCTGATCGCGAATTTGCCGTGCATCATCGTGCAGCGCTACAACCGCGCGACACTGCTTCGCGTGCCGAAAAATACGTATAGAGATAAAGCGGAATGATAGAAGCAAAGATGGCTGGCGGAGAGTGTGGGATTCGAACCCACGGTAGGATTTCTCCTACACACGCTTTCCAAGCGTGCGCCTTCAACCACTCGGCCAACTCTCCTACTTCTTTAGTGACTATAACATAGCTCGCCCTCGCTGCACGACGCAGCTACAATCTGGAAATCGTTTTAAGAGGACGATTTTCTTCATGGAGAATGAGGGCAGCTCCACCGAACATTTGATCTTTGATGAGCCCACGAATAGGCGTCCAAATCTAGGCGCGGAACTTCGGGCATTGCTCTCCCTCGCGATCCCGGTCGCACTCTCAGAGATCGGATGGATGACCATGACGGTCGTCGACGTCGTCATGGTTGGCAAGCTGGGGCCGTCCGCGATCGGCGCTGTCGGGCTTGGAAACGCCATCTACTACGCGCCATCGATCTTCGGCATCGGGCTGCTTCTCGGCCTCGACACGCTGGTCTCCCGTTCGTGGGGCGCGAAGGATTTCGACGACTGCCATCGCTCGCTCGCGCAGGCAATGTACATCGCACTCGCATTCACGCCTCTCCTCATGGCGTTTATTCTCGTCGCGGGTCCGCTGTTTACCGGGCACGGCGTGGATCCTGTCGTCGGGTTACTAACCAGGCAGTACGTTGGACTGCTGAATCTGGGTACGCTGCCGCTGCTGGTCTACGGAGGGTTCCGCCGCTATCTGCAGGGAGTCGGGCGGGTGCGTCCAGTTACCTTCGCGCTGATCTCGGCGAACCTGGTGAACCTCCTCGGCAACTGGATCTTCATCTATGGAAAGTTCGGGATGCCAGCGATGGGTGTCCGTGGATCAGCTTGCTCGACCGTCTTCGCACGTATCTACATGGCGGCGGTGCTGGTCTTTTTCGCATGGAGGCATGAGCGCCGACGCGGACATTCCCTTTTTGCCCACTGGCCGGCACCGGACTGGGTACGCATCCGTGCGCTGCTGAAGCTGGGAGTTCCGGCGGCGTCGCAGGTGATCCTCGAAGTGGCTGCATTTGGGACGGCGACAATCCTTTCGGCGCATCTCGACCCGGTTTCACTCGCGACGCATGAGATCGCTCTGAGCTGTGCCGCCTACACCTTCATGGTCCCGCTAGGGATTTCCGCAGCCGGCGCTGTGGCTGTAGGGCACGCCATCGGCGCAAAAAGCTCAGACCGCGCCCGCCGCGCCGGATGGATGGCGCTTGGGCTGGCCGTGGGATTTATGTCCCTGACAGCCCTCATCTTCTTGCTGGCGCCGCGGCCGGTTCTGCGGATCTACTCGCACGATCCGCGGGTTCTGCTGCTTGGTGCACATGTTCTGCTTATTGTTGCAGCGTTCCAGGTCTTCGATGGAGCGCAGACGGTAGCCACTGGAGCGCTGCGCGGCCTGGGCGAGACGCGCACCCCGATGCTGGTCAATCTGGTGGGCTACTGGGTGATAGGCCTGCCGCTTGGGGCGTGGCTCTGCTTCCACCTGCACTGGGGACTGTATGGATTGTGGAGCGGACTGACCACGGCGCTGATATTGATTGCCTTGTTGTTGACCTGGCGTTGGAGCCAGGCAGCAATACCGCAGCCTGTATAGAGAAGAAAGCAGGGCATGGGAGCCCTGCTGATTAACGAGGCGCTTTCTTCGAAACCTTCTTGAGAAGCTGGCTGAGGGTGATCTGTTCAAGTTCCTTCGCGACTGTCTTGCTGACCGACGTGAAGACCTGATCCAGTGCGGAGGTGACGCGAGCCTGCTGTGCGCCGGGGAAGCTCACCGTGTGAAAGATGCCGCCGGCATCCAGCGCGCGATGAATGTCGCTGAGTGTGATCTCTTTTGCCGGGCGAGCCAGGCGAGAGCCGCCATGCGGGCCCTTCTGGCTTTCCACTAGCTCTGCCTGTTGTAGCAGCGAGAAGACACGGCGGACGACCACGGGATTAGTGTTGAGCTTGCCCGCGACGTCTTCCGAGGTCTGCAGTACATCCGGTTCGGCAGCGAGCAGGAGAAGGGCGTGAACGCCAGTTGCGAATCGGGTATTGACGGCCATAACTGCCACGCTAACACAAGGCGACGCGAAACCCATACGTAGAAATGCGGACAGAGTGATATCCGGCGGGAAAAGGAATCGTAACAGTGCCAGATTCACAACCGGCAGTAAGCAAAGGGAGTTACCTGCTGTATCGAAGCGAGCTCCGCCAGGAAATGACTGCCTCGCCGATGTAGCATGAAGTAGACACTTTAGGAGGCAGTTACTCACTTGCGCATTCTCTTTGTAGGAGACGTCTTTGGCAGCGCTGGGCGCCGCATTGTGCGGGAGCATATCGCCCACGTGATCGCCGAGCGTGGCGTCGATCTGGTTATTGTGAACGCGGAGAATGCCGCAGGCGGCTTCGGCTGTACGCCCGCCATCGCAGAGGAGCTCTTCGATCTGGGCGCACACGTCCTCACCACTGGAAATCACGTGTGGGATAAGCGCGAACTTATCGATTACATGCAGTCGGTGCCCCCGGATAGCCACGAGCGTCCGCGCCGCGTGCTGCGGCCCGCGAATTACGTGGCAGGGACTCCGGGGCACGGCATCTACGAGGGAACGCTTCCCAATGGTCAGGCCTATGCGGTCATCAACCTGCAGGGCCGCGTGTTCATGGCGTCGAACGATGATCCTTTCCGCAAAATGGACGCGATTCTCGAGACGATCAAGGCCAAGGTGATCTTCGTGGATTTTCATGCCGAAGCCACCTCGGAAAAGGTTGCGCTGGGCTGGTATCTTGATGGCCGGGTGACGGCGGTGGTGGGAACGCATACGCACGTTCCGACGGCTGACAACCGCGTTCTTCCAGGTGGCACCGCGTATCAGACAGACGTGGGCATGAGCGGTCCGTATGAGAGCGTGATCGGCGTGGAAAAGGAAATGGTGCTGCATCGTTTTCTTACCGGTATGCCGGGGAAGTTTGAAGCCGCAAAGGGCGATCCGCGCATGGCTGCGCTGCTGATTGAATGTGACGGAGTGACGGGGCAGGCCTACACGACGCAGAGATTGCTGCTCGGAGAATAGGTCAACGAAGCAGTAAGCGACCGATTGCCCGCGGTCTCATCGAAAGAGTTAGGAGAAAGTATGTCGATCAATACCCCGGAAGAGCTGGCGGGAATGAAGGCTGCCGGCCGGGTAGTGCGCCAGATGCTTGAGGCGATGAAAGCGGGCGTGCGCTCCGGTGCAACGACGCGAGACCTGGATGAGATTGGTGCACATGTGATGCGCGAGGCGGGCGCGCGCTCCGCTCCGGAACTGGTCTACCAGTTCCCGGGCACCAGCTGCATCAGCGTAAACCAGGAGATCGTGCACGGTATCCCCAGCGACCGGAAGCTGCGTGCCGGGGATGTGCTCAAGCTCGATGTGACGATCGAAAAGGACGGCTTCATGGCCGATGCCTGCGAGACGGTCATCGTGGGGCGCGACAGCGTGGATGACGCGCCGCATGGACTGGGCGCAGATCTTGCCGCGTGCGCGCGGCGTGCCTTCGATGCAGCGCTGGTGGCTGCCCGTGCGGGCAACCGTGTCGCAGATATCGGCGCGGCTGTCGAGGGCGAGGTTCGCCGCAGCGGTTTCCATGTGATTCGCGAACTCTGCGGTCACGGGATCGGACGGACGATTCACGAGAGGCCGTCGGTTCCGAACTACGCCGATCCGTATGCGAAGACGCTGCTCACGGATGGCCTGGTCATCACCATCGAACCGATCATTGCCAGCAAATCGGCGAAGGCTTATCTCGCAAGCGATGGTTGGACCATGCGTACCAGCGACCGCGGGCTTGCTGCGCACCACGAGCACACCATGGTGATCACAAACAGCGAGCCCCTGCTGCTTACCGCATAAAGATGGCCCACCCAGGCCGGCGTGCCTGGGTGGGCCAAGCTTGCTTTGCTGATTAGTTCTCCTGCGTCTCTGCCGCGTTCTCCTGCTGTCTTTGCGGACGCAGCAGCGGGAAGAGAATGACGTCGCGGATGGAGCGCGCGCCGGTCAGCAGCATGGTGAGGCGATCGATGCCGATGCCTTCGCCACCCGTTGGTGGCAGGCCGTAACCAAGAGCTCGGACGTAGTCTTCGTCCATCTGGTGGGCCTCATCGTCCCCGCGCTCGCGCTCGCTGAACTGCTGCTTGAAGCGCGACTCCTGCTCGACCGGATCGTTCAGCTCGCTGAAGGCATTGCCTACCTCGAAGCCTCCGATATAGAACTCGAAGCGCTCCACCCAATCGGGCTCATCGGCCTTTTGCTTCGAAAGCGGTGAGACGGCGAGAGGGAAGTCGTAGATAATCGTCGGCTGGATAAGATGCTCTTCGGCGACCGTCTCGAAGACGGTGGCGATTGTCTTGCCGCGTGGCTCACCGGCCTGGAAGTCGACTCTCTCGCCGGTGGCACGCAGTCTCTCCACAAGACCAACCACGCCTTCATCGCTCTGGAAGACATCGAGCGAAGGTTTATCGCCTGCAGCCTCCGGCCAGAATTCGATGATGGCTTCACGCATGGAGAAGCGCCGCCATTTACCCAGGTCGATCTCTGTGCCGTTGAAGTGAGTGATCGTGGTGCCGTTCACTTCGTTCGCAACGTAGGTGATGATCTCCTCGGTCAGGTTCATCAGGTCGTGGTAATTCGCATAGGCCTGATAGAACTCGAGCATTGTGAACTCGGGATTGTGTTGCGTTGAGACGCCTTCGTTGCGGAAGTTGCGGTTGATCTCGTAGACACGATCCATGCCCCCAACCACCAGCCGCTTGAGGTAGAGCTCTGGCGCAATGCGCAGGAAAAGATCGAGATCGAGCGCATTGTGATGCGTCGTGAACGGACGCGCCGCAGCGCCGCCCGGAATCGACTGCATCATCGGCGTTTCGACTTCGATGTATCCGCGTGAATCGAAGAACCGGCGCAGCGCGGAGAGCAGCTTTGCACGCTTGACGAAGACATCGCGGACACGGATCGACTTCGCCGCAGGTTCGGGGACCGGCGTCTCCTCGGTGGCTTCCGCAGCTTCAGGCTCTTCGTTGAGCACGCCGTTCATGATGAGGTCGGCGTAGCGCTGGCGATAGCGCAACTCGATATCGGAAAGGCCGTGGAACTTGTCCGGCAGCGCCAGCATGGCTTTGGCCAGGAAGGTGATGGTCTCGACATGGATCGAGAGCTCGCCGGTGCGGGTGCGGAAGAGATAACCGGTCACGCCGATGTGGTCGCCCAGATCGAGCAGCTTGTAGAGATCGAAGCCGGTCTCGCCGACCGCGTCCTTGCGGACGTACAACTGGAGGCGGACGCCCTCCTGCTGGAGTTGTGCGAAGCCCGCTTTACCCTGGGCGCGAATGGCCATGATGCGGCCGGCTACGGTGACGTCGATGCGGGTCGCCTCGAGCGCCTCGCCGGTGACAGCGTCATACTGTTCGCGAATGGCCGCGAGGGTGTGCGTGGCGGCGAACGAATTGGGGTAGGCGCGCTGACCCAGCGCCTCAATCTGCTTCAGCTTTTCCTGGCGGAGCGTGAAAAGATTCCGCTCGAACTCTGATTCGAACACTGGACTTCCTTGAGTGAGATTCCTCCGCTAAGTATAACGGCGGCAAGCGCTAGGGGCCGCCACGGGAAGGTCGCTTGTGGTTCAATAGGAGAGCGACTCTGTCCAGCAGGTGTGCCGGCGGATGCAGGCTTAAACCATGGCGGACCTCAAACCCCAAAAGAACAGCAGCGGCAACCTGCAGAGCATCGCAAAAGCCGAGCGGCTGACGCAGATCGCCGTGGTAATGCCGTGCGCGGTGTTTATCGGCTGGGGTGCAGGGGCGCTACTGGACCACTGGCTGCACCAGCACTGGATCTACATCGTGGGCCTGATCTTCGGCGCGGTCGCGGGGCTGGTCGAGGCTGTCCGGCAGGCTTTAGGCGCGAAAGAATAGTCCGCCAGGGAATAGCCGGCCTCTGAATTGCCGATTTTTGGCCAATCACTCGCATACGAAACAGGACCATGACAGATATAGGCTCCATGCTGAACTTTACCGATGCCGATCTTGCGGCCACCATGCGCCGCGCCATGCGGCTTTGCGGCATCCTGACGCTGATCGCCTGCGGCGTTTTCGGCTTTACCCAGGGCTGGATTGCGGCGCTGGCCTGCCTTGCCGGCGGCATCATTTCCATTACCGGCCTCTACGAGTGGCAGCGGCTCATCTCCTTCGTAAACGACAAGCTGGACGGCAAACAGACGCCGCGCACCACCTTCCGGGTGGTCAGCATGTTTTTCCTGCGCCTGACCCTCGCCGGCGGGCTGCTGTATGTTACCCTAAAGTGTTCTCACGGCATGCCTTATGGGCTTGTCACGAGTCTAGGATTAGGCGTTGTTGCTCTCACCGTAGAAGCTGTCCGCCTACTCCGCTCCTGATCTGATATTGTTTCCAACTGGATTGTTATGCTGAGCCTACTCACTGCTCTGACGCACCTGCTGAATGTCTATTTCGCCGCGCCTCTCGTGCCGTTCCTGACGCGCCTGGGCATTCACGTCTCGCATCCGAACGCGCCCTTGCGCGACAACACGCTCACGCTCGAACTGCTCGTCATGTTCGGTCTACTGTTCTTCTTCGTGATCGCGCGGGCCTCGCTCAACGTGGAGAAGCCGGGCACGGTACAGGGTGTGTTCGAGTTGCTGAACGACTTCGTCAGCAGCCAGGGCGAAGCCATCATCGGCCACGGCTATGAGCCGCATGTGGCTTATGCCACGCTGATCCTGCTGTTTGTCGGCTGCTGCAATCTCTTCGGCCTGCTGCCCGGCATCGAGACGCCGACCGCGAAGCCCTACGTGCCGCTCGCGCTCGCGCTGCTCACATTCATCTACTACAACTGGAACGGCGTCCGCGCACAGGGCCCGATCGGCTACGTGAAGCATTTCGCAGGGCCGATCTGGTGGCTGACTCCGCTGATGTTCCCGATCGAGATCATTTCGCACCTCGCCCGCATCATGTCGCTCACTATCCGTCTTTACGCGAACATGTTTGCCAGCGACCTGCTGACCCTGGTCTTCTTCTCGATGATTCCGATCGGCGTACCGGTCGTGTTCCTCGGACTGCACTTCGGCGTTGCACTGATCCAGGCTTACGTTTTCATGCTGCTCACCTTCATCTATCTTTCGATGGCTGTCACGGTCGAGCACTAAAGAGATATCCGGGCAGCGGAATCGCGCTTCCGCCGCTGCGCTACGGAGCCGTTCAGCGTGAGGGGGCCAGCACGGTGAGCCTCAACCACCCACTGGCGGCACACTTTTCAGGGAAGCTTGGAGGAAGTATGCGTAAACTGCAATATCTGTTCATGACCATGGCATGCCTGCTTATCGCGTCGCCCGCCTTTGCCCAGACCGGTTCGGGTAGCGGTGCTGCCAGCTTGGTGCCGATCGGCGCCGGTATCGGCATGGGTATCGCCGCCGGCCTTTGCGGCGTCGGCCAGGGTAAGGCCACCGCTTCGGCAACCGAGGCGATCGCCCGCAACCCCGGTGCGCGCTCCGGCATCCAGCTTCTGCTCGTGCTCGGTCTCGCCTTCATCGAGTCGCTCACGCTCTTCACGCTGGTCGTGATCTTCCTCACCGCCAAGTAACCAGCTGCGATAAACGCAGTTCTGGGCTCGCAAAGGCCCCCGGGATCCGGGGGCTTTTTGCTGCCTGAAATCGATCCCGCCCGACGCTCGAGGCTCAGCCAACCCATTGCCCGTACAGACGCACCCTATCTGTGGTTGAAAAGGAGCACAGGGCATGAATAAGGATCAGGTAAAAGGCGCTCTGCAAAAGGCAGGCGGACACGTAGAAGAAGCGGCAGGGGCGCTGGTGGGCGATGCGGCGCTCAAGTCAGCCGGCCAGGAAGATCAGATCAAGGGCGACGCCCGCGAAGCCTGGGGCAATCTGCAGGAGGCCGGGGACGGACTGATCGATCGCGCCCGCGTAGCGAAGGCGGATGCGGAGATCAAGGCGGCGCGGGCAAAGGCCTGGGATCGCGAGCACGAGGTCAAGGTGGAGCTTCCCGCGGACGAAAAAACACCGGAAGCAAAATCGCCAGAAAAACCGGGCGAGGATCAATCGGCAGAGCAGAGCCAGGGCGAAAAGAAGAACGTTGCCTAGCCTGGCTGGCCGAGTACGGATTGGGCGGAAAGCAAAAGAGGATCCCTTGCGGGGATCCTCTTTTCGATTGGCCTGAACCCGAGGCTATTGCCCTTGGCTGGTGTCTGCTGTCGTCTGCGAGGGAAACAGCGTCAGAGCTCCAGCTTTGGCCTGTGAGAGGATCCTGCCCGGCGCGATGCCGAGAATGAGGGTCGTCGCAACGGTCAGAAGCAGGGCAACCAGGAGGGATACCTTGGCGCGGGGTAGAGGAGGTGCTGTGACCGCCGCATAGGGCCGGTTGTAGATCGTAGCGAGCACGCGGAGATAGTAGTACGCCGCTACGCCGCTGTTGATGAGGCCGATGATGGCCAGCCACACAAAGCCGGAGTGGATCGCCGCCGTGAAGACGTAGAACTTGCCGAAGAATCCGCCGGTGAAGGGAATGCCGATCAGCGAGATAAGGAAGAAGCCCATTGCGCCGCCGAGAAGCGGCGAACGGTAGGCGAGGCCTCGATAGTCTTCAATCTCGCTGAGGCGGTCTTCGTAGCCGCCGGCATGGCTGATGACGGCGAAGATACCCACGTTCATCGCAGCATAAGAGAGGGCATAGAAACTGGCCGCTGCGATGCCATCTGCCGAGAGTGCGGTGAAGGCGACCAGCAGGTAGCCTGCGTGCGCAATCGAAGAGTAGGCGAGCATGCGCTTGACGTTGACCTGCCGCAGCGCACCGAGGTTGCCGATGGTCATCGAGAGTGCCGCAATGATCCAGATGAGCGGTACCCAGTTGGCATGGATGGCAGGGAAGGCTCCGTAGAGAACGCGGAGCAGCACCGCGAAGGCTGCGGCCTTCGGCGCGGTAGACATAAGACCGACCACCGGCGAGGGAGCGCCTTCGTAGACATCCGGCGTCCACACCTGGAAGGGAGCGGCGGAGACCTTGAAGCCCAGACCGATAATAATCATCGCCGCACCGACGAGAGCGAGCGCGGGTGTCTGGCTGGCGGTGAGCCTCTGCGCAATGCCGGCGATGGTCGTGGTCCCGGTCGCGCCGAAGGTGAGCGCGATGCCATAGAGGAAGAATGCCGTGGCGAAAGACCCCAGCAGGAAATATTTAATTGACGCCTCGGGGGCCTTCGCGCTCTTTCTGCGGAAGCCGGCGAGGATGTAGGTGGAAATCGAAGAGATCTCGAGGCCAATGAAGACCACCAGCAGCTCGGACGCCGAAGTCATCAGCATCATGCCTACTGCGCCGAAGGTGACGAGCGCGAAATACTCGCCGAGGAACGGCGTATGCTCGTTTGTCGCGTCGAGTGCGACCAGCAACGAGACCAGCACAATGCCGGCAATGGTGATGTGGAAGAAGGAGCTGAAAGCGTCGGTCTGGACTGTGTTGAAAAAGGCCGAGCCTGGGGCCAGCGTGGTCTGGTAGTAGCTCGCGCCAAGCGACAGCAGTACACCGGCTACCGCGAGCCATCCCAGGGGTTTACGGCTGGCCTTTTCCGGCAGAATCGGCTCAGCCAGCATGATGAGGATGCCGGTGATGGTGAGAATCACCTCGGGGAGAATGCGAAGGATAGGAGCCACGGTGTTCATCGCTTCTCCATATAAGTAGCCGTCTGTGTAGCGTGGTCGGCGAGGCCGTTCACCGAGCCGTCGATTGCCCGGATCCAATAGGGCGAAGCCACGCCCATGATGAGCATCAGGATGGCCATGGGCCAGAGGAGCAGGTGCTCGCGGGCGGTGAGGTCGACCGCGGGCTTCGAGGTGACAAGCGAGGACACGGGGCCATAAAAGATCTTCTGCACCAGCACCAGCATGTAGGCAGCGCCAAGGATGACGCCGACCGTCGCCGCTGCGACCCAGCCCATGTGGCCTGCGAAGCTGCCGCTGAGGATCAGGAACTCTCCGACGAAACCATTGAGGATCGGGAGGCCCACCAGCGAAAGCGTGGTGATGACGAAGAGCGTCACCAGCCAGGGAGTCCTGGCTGCGAGACCGCCGTACTCTGGCAGTTCGTACGTGCCGAAACGATCGTAGAGAATGCCGATCAGGATCAGAATGGCCGAACCGGAAATGCCGTGATTCAGAATCTGGTAGACGGCCCCGTTAAGCCCCGTAATTGCGAAGCAGAAGATCCCGAGGGTGCAGAAGCTAAGGTGGCTCATGATGGAGTAGGCCACCAGCCGCTTCATATCGTTCTGCACGAGCGCGACACAGGCGCCGTAGAGCAGCCCGATCACCGCGAGCGCAATCATGAGCGGTGCAATCTCTCGCGCCTGTTCGGGGAAAAGGCCGAGGTTGTACCGCAGGATGGAGTAAAGTCCGAGCTTGCCGGCGACGACCATTGCCATTGCGGTCGGCGCGTCGCTGATCGTATCCGCGAGCCAGCCATGGAGCGGAAAGACTGGAACCTTCACAGCGAAGGCTGCGAGGAAAGCCAGCGAAACCCAGCAGAGCGCATTCGCGGTGAAGAGTCCGCCGCCGGAGAGCGCATGCTGTAGCTCAACATAATCGAAGGTGCCGGTCTTCGCGTAAAGATAGAGAATCGCCACCAGGAAAAGCGCGGATGGGATAAAGGTGTAAGTGAAGAACTTGATCGCTGTCTTCGGTCCGCGATCCTTGCCGAACATGGCGATCAGGATAGCCATGGGGATCAGCGAGAGCTCCCAGAACCCGTAGTAGAGGATCAGGTCGAGAGCGACGAAGACACCGAGCATCGCTGTCTGCTGCAGCAGGAAGAAGAAGTAAAACTCCTTCGCACGGTTCTCAATCGCCTTCCATGAGGCGAGCACGCCGACCACCGAGAGGAAGCCAGTGAGTACCACCAGCCACATCGAGATGCCGTCGACACCGAGATGGTAGCGGATTGCAGGGCTCGCAACCCAGGGCGCGTTTTCCTCAAACTGGAAGCCGCTCTGGCCATAAACATAGTGTGCGGGCAGGTGCAGCGTCAGCAGGAAGGTCGCGATCGACACCAGCAGCGACCACCACTGGATGAGACGCCCCTTCCTCGGCAACAGTGCGACCACCACCGCGCCCACGGCGGGTACGAAGGTGATCAGCGACAGGATCGAATGTATCTCCACGAAGAATGTCCTTATCTGTAGTGCGTCGTGTCTTCGTTGGTTGCGTTATCGCAGCGTAAAGTGCGCGGTGAAACCGAAATACGTGAGGATCAGCAGGACTGCGGCCCCCAGAGAGAGCCATCCCGCATAAGAACGCAGGTTACCGGATTGAAATCTCTGAGCAATTGCGCCAAGCCCTTGAGTGACAGAGCCTGCGGCATACGCAGCGCCGTCGATGACGCCCATATCGAACACCGTCTTCAGAGCGTAGCGAGAGAAGAGCAGCAGGGGCGTGACGATAACCAGCCCATAGAGCTCGTCTATCTTGTACTTGTTCAGCAGTAGCAGGTAGAGGCCACGCAGGCTCTGTGCCAGTTTTCCAGGCAGTTCCGGCCGTAGGAAATAAAGAAAATGGGCGGTAAACCAGCCAGCGAGAGCGGTGAGTGTGGAGACTGCCGCGAGCGTTAGTTCCAAACCATTTGAGCCTGCAGGGTTCTCCTCACCGCCGAAGATGGGAGCAAGGAAGTGTGCGAATTCGTTGTGACCGTGTAACGCAGCAGGAACGCCGATCCAGCCTCCGATAAGTGACAACAGGGCGAGGATGCCAAGCGGGATCAGCATGACTGCGGGGCTCTCATGCACACCGTGCGCGTGGCCATGACCATGTCCGTGGTCGGGCTCATCCTCGAGCGTGAGCGTCGATGAGGCGCTCGCATGTACGGCAGCACCGTGATCGTGAAGCGCCGAAGTCTCCTTCGCGCGGCTTTCACCGAAGAAGGTGAGATACCACAGCCGGAACATGTAGAACGAGGTCAGAAACGCGGTGACCAGTCCCACAAACCAGAGAATCTTGCCACCGTTCGGAGAGAGGAATGCCTGGTAAAGGATCTCGTCCTTGCTGAAGAAGCCGGCGAAGGGCGGAATACCTGAGATAGCGATTACGCCGGCCGTCATCGTCCAGAACGTTGCCGGGATCTTCTTTCTCAAGCCGCCCATCACCCGCATATCCTGCTCACCGCCGAGCGCGTGGATGACGGAGCCGGCCGCGAGGAAGAGCAGAGCCTTGAAGAAGGCGTGGGTAACGAGATGAAAGATGCCCGCGCCGTAGGAAGCGACGCCGCAGGCAAGAAACATATAGCCGAGCTGCGAGACCGTCGAGTAGGCCAGCACGCGCTTGATATCCGTCTGCACCAGGCCGATGGTCGCGGCAAAGAAGGCCGTCGCGGCGCCGATGATCGCAACGATGCTTAGAGCGAAGGGCGAGCGGTCAAAGAGCACATGCGATCGGGCGATCATGTAGACGCCAGCCGTGACCATGGTCGCCGCGTGGATGAGTGCGGAGACGGGCGTTGGGCCTTCCATCGCGTCCGGCAGCCAGACGTAGAGAGGAATTTGCGCCGATTTGCCGGTAGCTCCGACGACCAGGAAGATGGCGATCGCAGTGAGGAAACCACCCTGCCATTCCGGATGCTGCGAAATCTGCGAGAAGACGCCGCTGTAGCTCAGTGTGCCGAAGTGCGCGACCAGCAGGAACATACCCAGCAGAAAGCCGAAATCGCCGATGCGGTTAACGACGAAGGCCTTCTTGCCGGCGTTCGCTGCAGAGTCCTTCAGGAAATAGAAGCCGATGAGCAGGTAAGAAGCGAGACCCACACCCTCCCAGCCGACAAACATCAGCAGGAAGTTCTCAGAGAGTACCAGCGTGAGCATGAAGAACATGAAGAGATTCAGGTAGGCGAAGAAACGCCAGTACCCCTCTTCGTGCGCCATGTATCCGGCCGAGTAAATGTGGATGAGGAAGCCGACACCCGTCACGATGAGCAGCATGATCATCGTCAGGTGATCGAGCTGCAGGGCGAAATCGGCGTGGAAGCTGCCCGCGGTGATCCAGGTTCCCAGGTTCTCGACATAAGGTTGCGAGATCGAGCCGAGGTGGAACCAGATGTTGGCGACCAGCAGGAAGGGAATCAGGGTTGCGATCCACGCAATCCCCGTCACCAGTGCCTTGGGCAGACGGCGGCCGAGGAGCCCGTTCAGCAGGAAGCCGAGGAACGGGATAACGGGGAGAAGCCAGAGATGCAGGGAACCGGTCATGATTGCCTCGGCCTCACAGTTTCATCAGGTCGACCGAGTCGACGTTCAGGGTATTCCGCGTACGGAAGACGGCGATGATGATGGCCAGGCCGACAGCGGCCTCGGCGGCGGCTACGACCATGACGAAGAAGACGAAGATCTGTCCGCTGACCTGGTGCCAGTGGTGAGCGAAGGCGACAAAGCTGAGGTTCACGGCATTGAGCATCAGCTCAATCGACATGAAGACGCTGATGATATTGCGCTTCACCAGAAACGCAGCCACGCCGATCGAGAAGAGGATGGCGCTGAGAATCAGGTAATAGGAGATAGGAACGACCATCGATCAGTGCTCCCTTCTTGCCAGCGCGACAGCGCCGAGGATCGCTACCAGAATGAGGACGGAGGTGACTTCAAAGGGCAGAAGCAGATCGCGGAAGAGTACGCGGCTGAGGTCAGCCGTGGTCACCAGGTAGTCGCCGAGTCTCGCGCCCCCAAGCGGACCGCTGTTCTGCAGGAACATATAGACGAGCGTGGCGATGATCGCTGCCGCTCCGGGGAAGCCGACGAAGTAAGCAGCCTTGCTACCGTAGGTCTTCTCTTCCTTGCCTGCGTTCAAAAGCATGATGACGAAGGTGAAGAGCACCATGATGGCGCCGGCATAGACAATCACCTGCGCCGCGGCGAGGAATTCTGCGCCCAGTAGAAGGTAGAGCACGGCGAGCGAGCTCATGACGACGATGAGCGAGAGCGCCGAATTGATGGGATGTCTTTGCAGCAGGAGATTCAGCGCTCCTATCACGCAAAGTCCGCCGAAGATGAAGAAGAGAACCAGATGCATCGCTTCAGTCACTCACATGTGTGCCTGTTGAGTCGCACGAAGTCAGGCCGGCTGCGAAACGGAGGCTAGCCGGCACGGAATGCAAGCCAGAGGCTGGTGGCAATAATATTGAGCACCGCCAGAGGCATGAGGAACTTCCAGCCGAAGCTCATCAGCTGGTCATAACGGAAGCGCGGCAACGTGCCGCGCACCCAGATGTAGAGGAAGAGGAAGAAGAAGACCTTTGCAACAAACCAGAAGACCGGCAGCAGAGCCTGCACCACAATTCCGCCGAAGGCTGGAATCAGGCTGCCGAACGGGCTGGACCATCCACCGAGGAAGAGCAGTGTAGCAACGCAGCTCACGGTGATCATATTGGCGTATTCAGCCATGAAGAACATGGCGAACTTCATCGAGCTGTATTCGGTGTGATAGCCCGCCGTCAGCTCGCTCTCCGCTTCGGGAAGATCGAAAGGAGCGCGGTTGGTTTCAGCGTAAGCGGCGGTGAGATAGATAAAGAAAGCGACGAACTGGAATCCGCCGAAGACATTCCAGGAGAGCAGACCGTGCGTAGCCTGCACATCCACGATGTCCCGCAGACGCAGGGACTGCGAGCGCAGGATGACGCCGACGAGCGAGAGGCCGAGGGCGAGTTCGTAGCTGATGACCTGGGCGCTCGCGCGCAGCGCACCGAGCAGGGAGTACTTATTGTTCGAAGACCAGCCCGAGAGCGCGATGCCGTATACGCCAACGCCGGTGATCGCGAGCAGAATCAACAGGCCTATGTTGACGTCTGAGATCTGGAAGAGATCGACGCCTTTGTAGCGTATATCCGCGCCAAAAGGGATCATCGAGATCGACATCACCGCGCAGGCCAGCGCAATAATCGGTGCCAGCACAAAGAGCGGACGATAGACGGCTTCAGGCATCAGATCTTCCTTCAGGAAGAGCTTCAGGCCATCCGCGAGTGGCTGCAGCAGTCCGAAGGGGCCGACGCGGCTGGGACCCCAGCGGTTCTGTATGCGGCCCACCAGCTTGCGTTCCAGCAGCACCGTGTAGGCGACTGCTGTCAGCAGAATGATGGTGACCACGATCACCTTCAACACGCTCAGCAATAAGAAAATCCAGATGCTCACTTCCACAGGGGCCTTCCTGAATGCGTTCTTGATGCGTTACGTTTTTGTCCCAAAACCGTTCCGGGTTCGACTCAGTCTGCTGCCGTCTCCTCGGCGCTGGTCAGCATATTCGGAGACCTGGCAACCTCGTTCAGCTTTGCGCTGTAGCGCCCAAGCAGGCCTGAGGTATAGAGATGATCGTTGGCCGGCAGCACTAAGTCACGGCGAATAACCGTGCTGTCGATCTGCACCAGTTCAGACTTCAGATGTTCATCATTGCCAAGCAGGAGGTCGAGGCGCGGAACATCATACGCCGGCACCAGCCGCTGAATTTCGTCGAAGATCGCGAATGGATCGAAGGGGCTGAGCTTCGGCTCGAGGCTATGGGCAGCGAGCCAGACCTGATGGCGATCGGCCTCGCCCGACTGCGCGCCGCGTGTCTGACCGAAGTCTGCGCGCACGCCCTTACCCACCGGCACAAGCGTCCGGGGATTCGCGCCGAGCTTGGCCGCGAGGCGAACGATGATTTCGAAGTCCGAGCGTACGCCGCTCTTGTCCGCGCCCTTCTTCACCAACTGCAGATCGCCATAGGTGTTGGTTGCGGTACCGGCCTTTTCATAAAGGTTGGCGGCAGGGAAGACGACGTCCGCAAGCACGGCAGTCTCGGTGAGGAACATATCCTGTACAACCAGAAAGGTGTTCTCCAGTGCCGCAGGATCGACACCATAGCGGACGACGGGATTTGAGCCCACGATGTAGAGAGCGGAGAGATCGCCTGCGCCTGCGGCGTCGACCATCTGCACCAAATCGAGACCGGGCTCGGCCGGCAGCTCTCCGTACTCCCCTGCAAAATGGCCCGGTGTACCGACCGGCACATAGCCGGGCAGTAGATCGGGAAGCAGGCCCATATCCGCCGCGCCGCGCGAATTCACATAATCGCCGAGGCAGGCGACCTTTGCATTCGGAAGCGATAGCGCGAACTCGACCAGTGCCTGAATATCGCGACCACGATATTCCGAACCGAAGGCGATGACCAGCGATTCTTCCTTGCGAAGCGCCTCGCGAAAGCTCACCAGTGACTCGTTGGCCTCGATGGCGGTATCGGATCCGGAGAGATACTGCACCAGAGCCGCATAGCCGGTCTGCGGGATATCCGCCACAGCCTTGGCCTGACGGCGCAGTTTAATGTGCTCGTGGTTCGCAACGTAGAGCCGCGCACGGTTCAGGCGCACGTTGCTGCGGATCTGCCACGCCAGCGCCGGATGCTGCTCGGTAGGATTGCCGCCGAGCAAGAGAATTGCCGGGGCGTTGTAAAAGTCGCGCAGGGAAGCTTCTCGTCCGGCGTGGCCTTTCAGCGCGGCTGCGAAAGCAGCGTAGTCGGCAGTGCGGTGATGATCGACGTTATTCGTCCGGAGTACGCTACGCGCCACTTTCTGCAGCAGGTAATTTTCTTCATTCGTCGTGCGATTCGAACCAATGACGCCGATGGCCTTACCGCCACGGGTATCGCGAGTTTCGGTGAGCTTCTTCGCCGCGAAGTCGAGCGCCTCTTCCCAGCTGACCGGCGAGAGCTTACCGTCTGTGCCACGAACCAGAGGCTTCGTCAGGCGCTCCGTGTGGTTGGCAAAGTCGAAGGCGTAGCGGCCCTTGATGCAAAGGAAGTCATTATTGATGCCGCTCTTGTCTCGATTGTCGGCGCGGACGATCTCCATGCCGTCATCTGCGCGGCGCAGGCCGAGCGTCGTCTTGCAGCCGTCTCCGCAATGCGTGCACACGGTGCCGACGTGATTCATCTCCCAGGGGCGGGTCTTATAACGATAGGTCTCGGAGGTCAGCGCGCCGACAGGGCAGATATCGATGCACATGCCGCACTCTTCGCAATCCAGATTGTCGCCGCCATTCGGGGCGATGACCGCGCTGGCGCCACGGTTTTCGACGGCGAGCGCCCAGACGTCCATGCCTTCGCCGCAGACGCGCACGCAGCGATAGCAGAGGATGCAGCGAGGGCGGTCATAGTAGACAACCGGGGACCACTGCTGTTCCTCGCGGTGCTGCTTCGTCTCTACGTACTTCGATTCCCCGGCGCCGTACTTGAAGGTCATGTCCTGCAGCTCGCACTCGCCGCCGGCATCGCAAACCGGGCAGTCGAGCGGATGGTTGCCGAGCAAGAGCTCCAGCATGGCCTTGCGGGATTGCTTGATCTCTTCGGTCTCGGTCTGGACGACCATGCCCTCGGCCACCGGCGTGGTGCAGGCGGTCTGGAGCTTGGGCACCTTCTCAATGCGGACGACGCACATGCGGCAGGCAGCCTGCAGGGAGAGGTTCGGGTAATAGCAGAAGGCCGGAATCTCAATCCCCGCGGCTCTGCAGGCATCGATCAGCAGCGTGCCTGCCGGAGCGGTGAGCTTCTTGCCGTCGACTGTGAAAGTTACGTCAGCCATGCCTGTCTCTTTCTGCGCGCGTTATACCAGCGCCGGTTCACGGTCGAGCGAGGTGTGGTAGGGGCAGCCCTTACCGTTCAGGTGATCCTCGAACTCCTTGCGGAATTTCTTCACGAAGGCGATCGTCGGCATCGCCGCGGCATCGCCAAGGGGGCAGAAGGTGCGGCCCAGCATGTTCTCGGCGAGGTACTTGATGTTGTCGATGTCCTTATCGACGGCACCGCCGGCATGCAGTCGGGTGATCGATTTCTTGAGCCAGTCCGTGCCTTCTCGGCAGGGAATACACCAGCCGCAGCTTTCGTGCTGATAGAACTTGATCGTCCTGAGCGCGAACTCGACCATGCAGACGGTTTCATCGATAACGACGATGCCGCCTGAGCCGAGCATCGTGCCAGCCTTGCCCATCTGGTCGAAGTCGAGACCTACATCGATTTCATCCGGAAGCAGTACGGGTGTGGAAGAGCCGCCAGGCACGACCGCCTTCAGCGCCTTTCCGTCTTTTACGCCTCCGGCTACCTCGTAGATTGCCTTCTTGAGGTTGTAGCCCATGGGGAGCTCGTAAACCCCCGGGCGCTCGACGTGGCCGCTGATGCCGAAGAGACGCGTGCCGCCATTGCGCTCCGAGCCGGTCTTCGCATAAGGCTCTCCGCCCATCAGCAGAATGTGCGGTACCGAGGCAATAGTCTCGGCATTGTTGATGACAGTAGGACCGCCGTAAAGGCCGACAACCGCAGGGAAGGGAGGCTTGATGCGCGGCACACCACGCTTACCTTCGAGCGACTCCATCAGCGCCGACTCTTCACCTACCTCGTAGGCGCCTGCTCCGGTCTGCGTCACGATATCGAGATCGATGCCGGAACCAAAGATGTTCTTGCCGAGAAAGCCCTTCGTATAGGCATCCGCGACAGCTTTCTCCATGATCTTGAGCAGGTAGCGGTATTCGCCGCGCAAATAGATAAAGCCCATCTTCGCGCCGATGGCAAGCGCGGCGATCATGGTGCCTTCGACGACGGCATGCGGATCGTGCAGGAAGATCACGTGATCCTTGCAGGTCGCCGGCTCGCTCTCGTCGCCGTTTACGAGTACATACTTCGCCCTCTCCGACTGCTTGGGCACGAACGACCATTTCAGTCCGGTAGGGAAGCCGGCGCCGCCGCGGCCACGCAGGCCGGAGGCCTTCATCTCATTGATGATCCACTCGGGTCCCTTTTCAATGGCCGTGCGCACGGCCTTGTAGCCATCGAGCTCAATGTACTTGTCGATGTCGGTCGCGCCCTGTCCAAAGCGGCGGGAGATGATTTTCACCTCGTCAGGATGGGAAACCAGCCTGGGCATCGTTACACCGTTTCCTTTCCGCGGCCTGCCTTGTAGTCCTCGAGGATGGTGTCGACCTTCTCCGGCGTCAGCTCGTCGTAGAAGTCGTAGTTCACCTGCATGGCGGGTGCCCAACTGCAGGCTCCGATGCACTCCACCTCTTCGAGCGAGAAGAGGCCGTCCGGAGTCGTCTCCTTATGACCAATACCCAGCCGCTTCTTGCAGTGCGCATAGATGCCGTAGCCATCGCGAAGCATGCAGCTGATGTTGGTGCAAACCTGTACGTTGTATTTGCCAGCGGGCTTGGTGCGCAGCATGGAATAATAGCTGAGCACGCTCTCCACATCGTTCTCGCGCAGCTCCAGTCGCTGCGCAATCTCGGCCACAACCTCGGGCGAGATATAACCGATGTCGTCCTGCGCGTAGAGCAGCATGGGGACCAGCGCCGAGCGCTTGACCGGATAGAGCGTAACCAGCCGGTCGAAGCGCGCTGCGGTTTCTGCTGAGAATATGGTTGCCTTATCCGTAGCCAACGCCTACTCCTCGTCAAATACCTTTGCCGTGAATGCCTCGGCGGCCACTTCCAGTTCAAGCCGCCCGCGCCGGTCGCTGAATTCGACCAGACTGTCTTCCCCGATCGTGAATGTGCCCTGTTCCAACACTCGTTCAGGGCCCGGATCGTCTTCGTAAAGAGCCCAGCTTCCGGCTCCGCTTGTTAGTTCTATCTCGATAGAAAGAATACGTCTTTCGGCCCTCAATGAGAGGTGACCGTCATCACCCGCATCGACCAGTGCATGTCCCACAGGCCGGCCAATGTCGTGCGCAGCAACATAAGACCGGATGAGCGACACGAACGAAATCCAGAGTTCACGATAGAGGCCGGTATCAGCGGCTGCTGCCATGGTGATGCTCCTCTTCGTCGTCATCGTGATCGTGGTCGTGCTCCTCTTCGTCTTCCTCCTCCGCCAGTGCTTCGAGCTCGGCAATCTGCTCATAGCCACCGAGCAGCGCCTCGATGCCCCAGCGCGCTACCTGCTCGGCGAGCGGATCGTACTGCACCGCCTGCGGATCGTCGACGAAGTACGTGGTGACGTCTTCATCCGGCCCATCGATGACGCCCCAGGGCGACTGCTTGAGATGAATGACGCCGTAGTGCAGGATCTCCGATTCGAGGGGAAGCACATCGAGCAATTCCTCGGAGATGAAGGAGTAAATCAGCGTGTCGCTCAGCGTATCGAGCGCAAATTTCAGCTTGAAGAGACCGGCTGCCACGGTGAGCAGGTGGGCCTCTTCTTCTGTCACCGTAATGGTGACATATTTCGAAATCGGTTCTGCCTCGGCCAGTGTGGTCCGGGCATGCTTCAGCTCCGGCCAGAAGGCAGCGCCTGCGCCGGTACGGGCTTCCAGCGCGTCATTCAGCTCTTCGAGCCATGCGAGCGTATTCTTCGAACTCATCGATCAATTTCTCCCAGCACGATGTCGATGGATCCGATCACCGCAACTACGTCAGCTATCAGTCGGCCTTCGCACATGGTCTGCAGAGCCTGCAGGGTTGCGAAGGAAGGATTACGCATGTGCACGCGATAGGGCTTGGCTGTGCCATCGCTCACGACGAAGTAACCCATCTCGCCGCGCGGCGATTCAACGGCCTGATAAACCTGGCCGGCCGGCACCGCAAAACCTTCGGTGACAATCTTGAAGTGATGGATGAGCGACTCCATCTCGGTCTTCATCTTTTCGCGGTCGGGCAGAACGATCTTCGGCGCATTTGCCCGGATATCGCCTTCGGGCATACCGTCGAGCGCCTGCAGGCAGATCTTTACCGACTCGCGCATTTCCTCAAGGCGGATGACATAACGAGCCCAGACATCGCAGTCATTCGAGACAGGCACCTTGAACTGGAACTTGTCATAGCTCGAGTAGGGCATGTCGCGACGCAGATCCCAATCGACACCCGAAGCGCGGAGCGGGGGGCCGGTGACACCGAGCGCGATCGCATCGGCCGCGCTGAGATGACCGACATTCTTGAGTCTGCTCACCCAGATGGGATTCCCGGTAAGCAGATTCTGGTATTCGTCGATCTTCTCCGGCATCGTCTTCAGAAAATCGCGAATCGTCTTGAAGAGATCGAGTGGTGGCTCGAGCGAAAGACCACCGACACGGAAGTACGACGTCATCATGCGCTGGCCGGCGACGGCCTCGAAGATGCGCAGCACCTGCTCGCGCTCGCGGAAACAGTAGAGGAAGACAGTGAGCGCGCCGATGTCCATGGCGTGCGTGCCGAGCCATACAAGGTGCGAGTTCAGGCGCGTGAGCTCATTGAAGAGCACGCGGATCCACTGCGCACGGTCAGGGATTTCCAGCTGCAGCAGCTTCTCGACGGCCAGACAATAGCAGAGATTGTTGGTCATCGGGCTCAGGTAGTCGATGCGATCAGTCATCGGCACTACCTGCTGGTAGAACTTTGCCTCGCAGGTTTTCTCGATGCCAGTATGGAGATAACCGATATCGGGAACGACGTTGAGCACCGTCTCACCATCAATCTCAACGACCAGGCGAAGCACGCCGTGCGTGGACGGATGCTGCGGGCCCATGTTGAGGACCAGCGTTCTGTCCTTTGAGCCTACCTCCGGACGCGGCTTGATCAGCGTAGAGGTTGCGACAAATTCTGAAAGATCGGCCGGCATCAGCGGTAGCCCTCCACGGGATAGTCCTTCCGGAGCGGGTGGCCCTTCCATTCTTCCGGCATCATGATGCGGCGCAGGCTTGGGTGCTCGTGAAAACGCACACCGAAGAGGTCCCACACCTCGCGCTCATAGAAATTTGCCGAAGGCCACACCTGTGTGATGCTGTCGATCGTCGGATCGACGCTATCTACGAAGGCGATGAGGCGCACCCGTTCCTTCAGGCTGTGCGAAAGGATATGGTAGGTGACCTGAAAACGCGGCTCGCTTGGGTACCAGTCGACGCAGGTCACATCTTCGAGAAAATTGTAGCCGGCGGTCTGCACCGTTTTGCACGCGGCGCGGATCTGATCTTTTGCGATAGTAAGTGTCAGTTCATTGCGGTCGTACGTTGCATCCGTAACCGCGTCGGGATTGGCAGCAAGAAGGGAGGCAATGGCTCGATTTTCTGCGTGAGCCTCAAGAACAGAATCCTTATCGCGTGCAGATTCGGTCATCTCTTATAAATCGCCTTTGTCAGAAGCCCAGTCGAGAATGCCCTTTTTCATGATGTAGAAGAGCCCGATAAACACGAAGCCGAGGTAGACCAGCATTTCCCAGAAGCCGAACCACTGCGATCCGGTGATCTTCGGAAGCTGACGGTAGATCACCGCCCACGGCATCATGAAAACGGCTTCCACATCGAAGAGGATGAAGAGCATGGCGACCATGTAGAAGCGGACCGAGAAGCGGCCACGCGCATCGCCTTCTGCAGGAATGCCGCACTCGTATGCTTCGAGTTTGGTCTTAAGCCTGCGATGACGCCCGATGAAGAAGGAGACTGTCGTCATCGAGCAACCCATGCCCACCGCGACCAGGATCTGGATCAGCAGGGGAATATAGTTCCACGTGTATGGATGTGTAGGCATGTTCCAGTAAGACTCCGGTAGAACGTCGCTTACGGGTACGTGATGACTCTAGATTTCCAGCTGTCAAGAGTCAAGGCGTTAACGGTGAGGCTGCTGCATTCAGCGGCGATTTGGTGCAGCGAGTAGCATCCAGTTCACAGGCGAAAACAGCGGCAAATCTTTGGCACGAGCCATCATATACCCGAAGATGCACGGAAGAGAACGTAAGTTATCACACGAAAGCGAGAAATCTTATGGCAAGCTGTCACCACCTCGACCACATCCACAACGTAGCGCCGCGTACGCCGAAAGGCTGCGAAGAATGCCTCAAGTCTGGTGACGGGTGGGTGCATCTGCGGCTGTGCCTCGAGTGCGGCCATGTAGGCTGCTGCGATTCCTCACCCAACAAGCACGCGACAAAACACTTCCACGCCACGAAGCACCCGATCATGCGCTCGTTCGAGCCGGATGAGACCTGGGGCTGGTGTTTTATCGATGAAGTCGAGCTGGATTTTGCCTAACGTTCCAACCCACTTTGGAGCATATTCGGACAGATTGTTCCGTTTTGAAGGGCCACACACTTTCGCCGATAGAACCAGCAGTGAGGAGTGTGCAACGTGCCTGGCCCATCTATCAGCGCGCATGTTGAGCGGCCCCATCTGGCGCTCGTCATCAACCGGAAGACTAATTTCTTTCCGGATGAAGACCTCTACATGGAGCATCCGACCGGAGCCTTTCGCGGCCTGATGTTCGCCATGCTTTTCAACCTCGCGCTCGGCGCCATCGGCGTCCTGGTGTGGCAACTGTGGCGGGTGCTTCGCTAGGCGTCGGGAAACACCCCTGCTTACCCTGATAAAGTCAGAGTATGCAGATCACGTTGAATGGGCAGGATCGCACGATCGATGGTCTGCCCCAAGCACCGACCGTAGCCGATCTCATCGCCGCGCTTGCACTCAAAGGCGACCGCATCGCGGTTGAGCAGAACGGCGAGATCATACCCCGCAGTAGTTGGACTGCGTCGCCGTTGTCCTCAGGCGACAAGTTCGAAATCGTTCACTTCGTAGGCGGCGGCTGCTAAGAGCCTGTTATGCCTTTTTCCGCGGTCGTCGCTGAGAGCCAATTTTTCTGAGATCGAGGAGCGCGTCGTGACGGATATTGAACATATCCAAGCGGCGTGCGACGAAGAGATCGAGAAAATTGGCCCCAGCCCTCCGGGTTGCGGGGCCACGCAAAAAGGCATAACAGGCTCTCAGCCGCCGTTCCTTCGTCTACAAGATTTTTCCTACTTTTCTTTACGGCTGCGCGTAGTAGCCAGTGCGCGTTCGCACTGTGACTCCCGGTTTGTCGCTCTTCACCTGGAGCGAGTGGTAATCGTTCGGCCCATCGGCGGCCTGCGGCTGATAGGTCAGCTCGTAATAGCTCAGGCCATCCCGCACGCAGCTTGTGATCAGCCCTGCAATGTCATTGCTTGAATTGACGACCAGGCCGCCGCTTTGCACCGCGAGCACCTGAAGAGAAAGGTCAGCAGGCACGGCCTGCTGCGGCTTCTTCACGCCCTTTAGGAATTCTTCGTAATAGGTGAGGCGGAGGCTTCCTGCATCTGCCATCCCGAGAGGATTCACGGCGTAGAGCGTGATGTGCGCGCGGTGGAGGAGCTCGGACATGGCGACGATGTTTTGGAAGAGGCTCTCTTCTTCGCGCGCGGTCATGTCGGTGCGGATACCCGTCAGCAAAGGCCAGCCCGGGCTAACCCAGATGAGCAGCTTGCGGCCGGGCCGGGTCGATTCGTATCCCGCAAGGTTGGCGAGCGTGCGCGTCGAAAGGCTCAGCCGGTCTGCCGCGCCCCAATAGCCCTGCGACCGGTTGATCGCGCGCAGACCGGTGACACTCTGATTCAGCAGGTTCGCCAATCCGTTGCCGTCGCGCGTGGGCTGGGTCTGCACCCGCGTGTTCTCATCTTCGAAAACAATGAGAGAGGTGGGCAGCGGCAGCTGGCCGTCGTTCTGCTTCAGGTAGCGCTGCAGCTGGTCGCGCTCGTAGGCCACTGTTGTATAAGCTGCGTTCACGGCATCGACCAGCAGGATCACTTCGGTCGGAGGCTCCGCGTTGAGCCCTGTGACAGCGCGAAAGGAGAGCGGACTCACCACGCTCTTGTTATCCAGAAGCTGGAAGTCATTCTGGGAGAGACCGGTGACAGGCTCTCCGGAAGAGGTCGTGGCCGAAACATAGAGCTGCAGCGGACCTTTGTTGTTGCCGGCAGCGACAGTCTGGGTGGCATCGCCTGACTGTTGGGCGCAGGCGAGGAAGGTAGATGCGAGGAGCAGGAACACCGGAGAGAGTTTCGTCGCAATCTTCATAGAGCCTTTCCGTGCGCGAGTTGCGCGTGGCTCCGCTGATCTCGGGAAATCGACGGGGACACCCGTGGGCGCATATGCGGAGACGTACGATGTACGCGAAAAGACCGGAAGCGCTCGACTCGTATCTGGACTGGCCTGTATTAGCTCTCGTCTTCAGCCCTTGGGGTGTATTTCCGGGCGATGAGCAGAAGCCCGACAAAAATAGCTCCTGCAGGAATGCCGAGAACGAGAATGGCCTTTCGGAGCGCTGCCTGTGCGCGTGGCGCGGAACCTGCCGTCGTGTCCTTGCAGAGACTGCATCCCTGCAGTGCCTGCGTTTGAGGAACCGCCCAGAACAGAAGGAAGGCGAAAAAAATGGCAGGGAAGAGGCGTCGGTACATCGTCTACTGAAACCATACCAGCAGCGCGAAGAGGAAAATCCAGAAGAGCCCCATCGTGTGCCAGTACCAGGCTGCGCAGTCAACGGCGATCTGCCGCAGTTCGACGCGCTTCAACTGGAACATCCCGAAAAGCGCGGCTCCCAGAGCGAGCAGGCCAAGTACAAGGTGAGCGCCGTGGGTTCCAGTAATCAGGTAAAAGAAGTGGCTGCTGGGATCGGGCGAATCAAAGCGAAAGCCGGCAACAATCAGCTGCTTCCAGGCGATCCACTGCCCGGCGAGAAAGAGCAGGCCCAGCCCGAGCGTTGCCAGAAGCCAGGGGGTGGCTCGCTTCACGGCCGGGCGTCCAAGCCCAAGCCATTCCTCCATCACGTCGATTTCTCGAAAGAGCTGCCGCCGCGCAACCTCGATGGTGACGGAGCTGAGCAGGAGTACGGCTGTATTCAGCCAGAGAATGGGCGGCACAGCAAGCGGATGCCAGTCGGAGACATAATTGTCGCGGGCATCGAAGTGCCCGGCTCCCTGACGCACAAAGAATGCGCTCACAATGGCGACGAAGAACATCAGGTCTCCGGCCATGGCGAAGATGACGCCAAGCCGGTACCGGCTTAAAAGCTCCCGGGGGCCACGCCGCCTGGACTGATGGTCATCCCAGTTATCCCCGTCGCCACCGCCGCCGGTCGGACGCCGATCGACAGGCGGCTTTCCGCCGATCCCTGGATCTCTGCGCTCGACCTCAGCGGAATGACGAGTGAAGGTGGCGGGCATGCTGCGGCTCCCTGATGCAGACAGCTTACTCCTGTTTGGATGCAGCTTCCCACTGGCAAAGTATTACTTCCGGCGCAGCCGAATCCCGCTTTGCGCCGTGCGCTTCCCCTTCGTAATCATATGGACCGTGCGTGACCCGAAGAGGAACGCCTGCGGGCGCCCATTCGAGGGTAGTGGCCTGCCAGGGATTGGCCTCCGCGGCCTCTCCGCGCCGGGCGCTGCGGTAGATATTCCAGAGAAAAATCAGCTGTGCCGCACCCATAGTCAGTGCGGAGAAGGTAATGCCGCGTTCATTTGCCAGGATCCCGGAGAAATCCATCGCCGGGCCGGTCAGGCGCTCGTAATGGCGAGGTTCGCCAGCCAGGCCGGATAGCTGCATGGGGAAAAAGGTGCCGTACGCGCAAATCAGGGTGATCCAGAAATGTAGCTTCCCGGCGAACTCATTGAGCTTGCGGCCCGTAAGCAACGGGAACCAGTAGTAAACGCCGGCAAAAATCGAGAAAACCCCAGCCATGCCCATCACCAGGTGAAAATGGCCGACAACAAAAAAGGTGTTGTGGAGGTAGCCGTCGAGCGCAGGCTGGGCTAGGAGCGGCCCGGAAAGACCACCGGCGATGAAGAAGGACAGGAAGCCGAGCGCAAAGAGCATCGGTGTCGTGAGCCGCAAACCGCCGCGGGAGAGCAGCACGAGCCAGCCCAGCACCTCCACTGTACTGGGTATGGCGATTGCCATGGTGGTGAGTGCGAAGGCGGTTCCGGCATAGGGATTCATGCCGCTCACGAACATGTGATGGCCCCAGACAAGCAGCCCAAGGCCGCCGATGGCTACCAGCATTCCGGCCATCACTCGGTATCCGCGTACAGTTCGCCGGGAAAAGTTCGCAAAGATCGATGTTGCAAGGCCCATACCGGGAAGAATCGCGATGTAGACCTCGGGGTGGCCGAAAAACCAGAAGAGGTGCAGCCACAGCAGAGGTGAGCCGTCACCGTGACCGACGATGCGGCCATTGACGAGATCCCCCATGGGGACAAAGAAGCTCGAGCCAAGATGGCGATCTGAGAAAAGAAGCAACAGAGCTGCCAGCAGGGCGGTAAAAACCAGCAGCGTGAGGATGGAGGCGACCATCCAGCCCCAGACGGTCATCGGCACTCGGCTCCAGGTCATCCCCTGGCAACGCTCGGTGAGGATCGTAGCCAGCATGTTCACAGCGCTCAACCACGCCGAGAAGCAGAATACGGCGATGCTCGCGAGCCATACGTCCATGCCCGCGCCCTGTCCCGGGCCGGATGCCGCAACCGCGCTCATCGGCGGATAATGGGTCCAGCCGGAGATGGGTGCGCCCTGCGGCACGAAGAACGCCGCCAGAAGGATCACGAAAGACAGCACCGCGAGCCAGAAAGCCGCTGCATTCAGCCGAGGAAAGGTCATCCGGCGTGCGCCGATTTGTGCTGGCAGGACGAGATTGGCAAATCCGCTTTGCGGCGCGGTGGTCAGCACGAAGAAGACCATGATGGTGCCGTGCATAGTCACCAGCGCAAGGTAGTCCTCGGGTTTCATGAGGCCATAAAGTGGCAGCCGCCAGTCAGGCCAGATGCGGTGCACGCGGATCAGCAGCGATAGGACAGTCCCGACAGAGACGGCAGCGAGCGCGAGGTAAAGATAAAGCACGCCGAGACGGCGGTGATCGGTGGTAAAAATACGGCTCACTGCACGCCCCCCTGCGCAGATGTAGACACGGACATAGACGAGGACGAGTTCATCACCCTTGCGTGCGCCTGTTCTCGCCCGGCAAGCCAGCGGTCATAGTCGGCCTGTGGCACAACCCTCAGCAGCGCCTGCATGCGCGCATGGCCGATGCCACAGACCTGGCTGCAGAGAATGGGGTAAGTGCCAACCGCTGTCGGCGTAAAGTGCACATGCAGAAGCATGCCGGGAACGGCGTTTTGCTTGAGGCGCATCGCAGGGACAAAAAAGCCGTGGATGATGTCGAGCGACCGGATGCGGAGATCGACTTCGCGCCCGACAGGCACCATCAACACACTGGATACGAGGTCGTCGCGTCCCGCCTCGTCTGCCGGATCGATGCCGAGTGGATTGCCGGCTGCGGCGTTGACCAGCTCCGGGCGGGTAATCCCAAATTTTGCGTCGGTGCCGGGATAGCGGAAGTACCACTGAAACTGTTCGCCGACGACTTCCACCTGCATGGCCTCAAGAGACGCTCCCTGGTAGCGATTTGAGGCCCACATATGCTGCGCGCTGACCGCCATCGCAACATACAGGGCGATCAGCAGTGGAAGCAGTATCCAGCGGAGCAGGGAAGCCGGCGAACCAGCACCGGCCTGCACGGCCCGTTTTCGGCGCACCATGGCTGCAATCAGCCATACATGCGAGGCGGCAAAGCACACCAGGAGAACGATCAGATTCCAGCGCATCAGCCGGTCGAATTCTGCGCCGTGCAGCACGGCGTTCGGCGGCATGTAGAGCTTCCAGAGGGCAAGAGTCAGGAGCAGAGCGTTGCTTGCCGGCATCATGTCTGCGCCTTAGGCCCTAGCCCGGCTGCGTACCAGGTCCACGAAGCGTTGATGCACGCGGCGATCAGAAGAAAGCTCGGGATGGAAGGTCGCAGCCATCAGGTGCCCTTGTTCCACGAGAACAGGGAAGCCCTGGCGTTCGGCGAGAACCTTCACCTCTTCGCCGGAGCGCACGATCCGGGGGGCGCGGATGTAGACGAGCTCGAGCGGGCCGCCTTCGAGTGCGGTCTGCGATGTCTCAATGACGCTGTCGATCTGACGGCCGTAGGCGTTGCGCTCAATGGTGATATCGAGAACGGCGAGGCTGGCCTGTGCGGGATTGCGCACTTCCTTCGCCAACAGGATGCAACCGGCGCAGGTGCCGAAGGTGGGTTTGTTCTGTACGAACTCTTGCAGGGCGCCGAGGAAGCCATCCCGCTCAAGGAATCGCAGGAATGTAGTGGATTCACCCCCCGGAATGACCAGACCCTCGATATTTGCGAGCTCTGAAGGCTTGCGGACGAGCACGGCTTCGGCACCGGCTTCACGAAGAGCTTCGGCATGGGCAGCAAAATCACCCTGGATGGCGAGTACGCCGATACGGGGCTTCAGGTCGGAAGTGTCAGTCAAAGCTGTTTCCTGTCTCTTTCTCGAGTCTATTCACGACTGTGGCCAAGAGAAAGGACCGGGCAACCGCCCGGTCCCGTAGGGTTACGTCCGCTTGAACGGTTAGTTCCCGCGGGTCTGAAGCAATTCCTTCTCTTCGATGGCGGCAACTGCGAGACCCTTCATCGAGCCCTTTACGTCTTCGCTGGCCTTGGCCAGGATTTCGGGGTCGTTGTAATGCGTCGTAGCGATCACGATGGCCTTTGCGCGGGATTCGGCCTCGGCGCGCTCCTCGGGGTTGTTCGGCTCACCCTTCTCGTTCACCGAGACATCG
Organism: Silvibacterium sp.; assembly: GCF_047605705.1. Taxonomy (NCBI): domain Bacteria; kingdom Pseudomonadati; phylum Acidobacteriota; class Terriglobia; order Terriglobales; family Acidobacteriaceae; genus Silvibacterium; species Silvibacterium sp. The sequence goes on from NZ_JASGFD010000008.1 coordinate 78,993, forward strand.
AGCGGGGTGGCGCGTTCCTTCATGAAGATGCCGGAGCCGACGAAGACCGATTCGGCGCCGAGCTGCATCATGAGGGCCGCGTCTGCCGGGGTGGCAATGCCGCCGGCCGAGAAGTTCGGTACAGGCAGCTTGCCGGTCTTTGCGACCAACCGGATCAGCTCATAGGGAGCACGATGATTCTTTGCCGCGAGATAAAGCTCCTGCTCGCTGAGCACGGTGAGCTGCTTCATCTCCTGCACGATCTGGCGCATGTGCTTCACGGCGTGGATCACGTCGCCGGTGCCGGCCTCGCCCTTGGTGCGAATCATGGCCGCACCTTCGGCGATGCGGCGCAGGGCCTCGCCCAGGTCGCGCGCGCCGCAAACGAAGGGCGTCTCGAAGGCGTGCTTGTCGATGTGGTGAACTTCGTCCGCCATGGTCAGCACTTCGCTCTCGTCGATGAAGTCGACGCCGAGTTGCTGCAAGATCTGAGCTTCCACGAAGTGGCCGATGCGAGCTTTGGCCATGACCGGAATGGAGACCGACGCAATGATCTCGCGGATAAGCTTGGGGCTCGCCATGCGGGCGACACCGCCCTCGGCGCGAATCATTGCGGGGACGCGCTCAAGCGCCATCACGGCGACTGCGCCGGCGGCTTCGGCGATCTTCGCCTGCTCGACATCCATCACGTCCATGATGACGCCGCCCTTCAGCATTTCTGCGAGTCCCACCTTCAGCCGGAGGCTGGTGTTCGAAGTTCCGTTCGTATTTGCCTGCTCTGCCATATCTAACCTCTCTGTTTCGGGCGGGGTGGGCTTGGTTGGAGGCCAGGTTTGTCCCGCTGAGCGAAATGTTTCGGAAAGATGATTTTAGCAGCTTCATACGCCGATGCCTGGTCCACTCCTGAGCTGCTCTCCGCAATCCTCCAGAACAAGTTTTGTCCAGGCAAAGGCCTGAGATTTCGGGCGCTTCGTCAGAGGCCGACGCTGGAAGTCTCGTCCGGCGTCCGAACAGGAATGGCGATAAATAACGCGTTCCCGGTGGCGATGGCTGTTTTTCCCAAGCGTATCTCCGCCTCACAGAAATGCTTCCGGCCATCGGCGCGAAGATGCCGGCCGATAATCTCGATCGGCGTGCGAAGTGGTACCGGACGGAGGTAATCGACTTCGAGGCGGCGGGTCATGGCGACAACGCCTCGCACGCGGTTCGCCTTGCTCATGACCTCATCGAGGAGCGTGGCGATCACTCCGCCGTGCACGTGACCGCGAGGGCCTTCGAAACGGGCGGGAATCTTTACCCTGCAGATGACGGTGCCTTCGTCGTCGACCAGAAAGCGCAGCCGCAGCCCGGTCCGGTTGGCTTCGCCGCATCCGAAGCAGCGGTTGGCCGCTCCATGCGCCAGTGGTTTTAGCCGATTCGCAGAGCCGGTTTGTTCTTTCTGCTCCTTCAACTGGGTTAACCTCCTTTCAGCTCGTCCGGGCAGAGCCGATACGCTTGCTGCTTTATACTGAAGGGCGTGACAGACGTAGTCAAAAACCCGGCGGAGACCCCGCAAAAGACCTTCTACATCGAAACCTTCGGCTGCCAGATGAATGCCCATGACTCGGAGAAAGTCATCGGCACGCTGATCCACGAGGGCTACAACAAGGTCGAAAACGAAGAGGATGCGGATCTGATCCTCTATAACACCTGCTCGATCCGCGATAAGGCGGAACAGAAGGTGTTTAACCGCCTGAACGACTACAAGCGCCTCCATCGCCAGGGCAAACGATTCGGCGTGCTCGGCTGCGTGGCCCAGCAGGAAGGCGAGAAGATCTTCGAGCGTGCGCCGTATGTCTCGCTCGTCTCCGGTTCCGCCTCGTATAACAAACTGCCCGAGATGCTGGTTCAGCTGCAGGCAGGTGGTACGCGGATTACTGGGCTTGATGACCGCCAGACGGAAGAGACCTTCGAAACCGAGTTCACGGCGCGTTCAAACCCGCATCGCGGCTACATCACGATCATCGAAGGCTGCGACAAGTTCTGCGCCTATTGCGTCGTGCCGTACACGCGCGGCAAGGAGCGCAGCCGCACCTCGACTTCCGCACTGGAAGAAGCCCGCCGCATGGCGGATCAGGGCTATACAGAGATTCAACTCCTCGGCCAGAACGTGAATTCTTACCGCGATCCGGAAGGGAAGCGCAGCTTCGCCGAATTGCTGGCGGCCGTGGGAGAGATTCCCGGCATCCGCCGTGTGCGCTTCACCACTTCGCATCCGCGCGATTTCACAAAGGATATTGTGGACGCGATCGATGCAGTGCCTACTCTCTGCGACCACGTGCATCTGCCGGTGCAGAGCGGCTCCTCGCGCGTGCTGCACCTGATGCAGCGTGAATATACACGGGAGTGGTACCTCGAGCGCATCGCATGGATTAAGGCGGCTCGCCGCAAGATCAGCATGACGACGGATATCATCGTCGGTTTCCCAGGTGAAACGCCGGAGGACTTCGAAGAGACAATCGATATGCTGGCCGGCGTAGAGTATGACGGCGTATTCGCCTTCAAGTACTCGCCCCGACCCAACACACCGGCGGTAACGATGGCCGACTCGATCCCGGAAGAGGAGAAGTCCAAGCGCCTGCAAATCCTTCTCGACCGCCAACGGGAATTGCAAAGGGTCAACTACGCCAAGCAGATCGGCGAAGAGCTTGAAGTGATGGTTGAGGCATATAACACGGCGCGCGGACAGGTGACTGGACGCACATCGCAGAATAAGAATCTTAACTTCACGACGCGTTCGACGATTTTGCCGGCGATCGGGAGCTACCTGCAGGTAAAGGTGACGCAAAGCTTTCCGAACAGCCTGGTAGGCGAAGCGATCGGACTTTAAGACGGTCCTGGGGAGGGGAGTCACGACGATGGAAATAGAGATGAAAATCCGCGGGCTGATGGTCGATCCTTCGACCCACATGCCCATCGTGCTCCTGAAGGATCCGGGTAGCGACACGCTGCTGCCGATCTGGGTAGGTCTGTACGAGGCGAACGCAATCGCCCTGGAGATTGAAAAGAATCAGCCGCTCCGACCTCTGACTCACGATCTTCTGCGCGAGCTGGTGCGGAGCCTGAACGCAAAGGTGCTGCGCGTCGTAGTGACGGAACTGCGGGATGACACATTCTATGCAGTGATCTGGATGGAGCAGAATGGCGAGATCGTTGCGTTGGACGCCCGGCCGTCCGACGCACTCGCCCTGGCCATGCGCACCGACTGCCCCATCTACGTGGACGAGAGCGTGTTGCTGGCGGCGAAGGTTCTTCCCAATCCCGCGGAGCAGGCTTCGTCGCAGGATGTACGCAAATGGCTCGAAAACCTTAACGATGAGGACATGGGCCGCTATAAGATGTAGTTCCGGGCCGCGGGTCTTCGATGACCTGCGTGTTCCGGCACATTCGATGTCTTCACAACCGGCCAGCAGGACACGGCATTCATGAGCCTCAAGCGCATCTTGAAGATGCTCACCGCCTTTTTCATGGGGCAGGGCATTACCATTGTGTCGCAGCTCCTTATCCCGCCTTTCTTCCTGCATCGTTACGCTCATGGCCTTGAGGTCTACGGCGAATGGATCGCGCTCAGCGCTGCCATCACCTACCTCAATACGCTGAATTACGGAATACAGACATACACGACGAACCAGGCCACCATCTGTTACAGCCGTGGCGATAAGGATGAGTCGCAACGGATTCAGGCCAGCGCCCTGTTACTGCTGATTGCGGTCATCGGGGTTTTCGCGGCTGCCGGGTTAAGCCTCTTCCGCATGCCATTGGGGCGCTGGCTGAACCTGCATCAGGTGAGTTCACACGAAGCGTCACTCACCCTCTATCTGCTGCTGCTGCAAATTCTGTTCGGCATGATTCTCAGCATGACCTCGAACAGCTTCATGATCATCGGCAAGGCGCATCGCGGATCCTACTGGGAGCAGGCGCAACGGCTGGCTTCCATCCTGGCACTCGCGACGTGTGTATGGTTCCGTGCGAGCTTCCCGGTGCTTGCCCTGACCCAGTTCCTCTCGATCTTAGTTTTCACGGTGGGTGTGGTCGCGGACATTGCTCGTCATGCGCCGATGCTGCTGCCGCGCTTCCGAAAGGCAAGCTGGCGCACGGCAATCGCGATGTTGAAGCCCAGCGGACATTTCGGGCTCCTTTCATTTTCGAGCTTTCTGGTGTGGCAGGGGCCGGTGCTGCTCATCCAGCGAATGCTCGGTCCGGCGAGCGTCGCTGTTTTTTCGCTTGCACGCGTCGTTTTTGCCATGGGCCGTCAGGCGCTCGCCCTGATCAGTTTCTCCGTAGGGCAGGAGATCACGCATCTCGTAGGCCAGCGCAACTGGCCGCAGCTGAAACGGCTTTACGATCTCTCGGAGCGCGTTGTGCTGGTGCTTATTCCTTTATTCAGCGTTGGAGTTATGCTCCTTTCGCCGTTGCTATTCACGATATGGTTGCATAAGCGCAATCTGTACGACCCGACACTCTGCTTTGTGATGGCCCTGATCTCGGCGGTAATGGGGATTAAGGAGCACAAGTTCCAGTTTCAGTCTTCCAGCAACCAGCATGAACGGTTGTCGAAGTTCACTCTCGGCGCCTATGCCGTGATGATCGTAGCCGGAGCCGGTCTGCTTCGCACCTTCGGGCTCCCCGGTTTCCTTTTCGCGTGGCTTGCGGCTGAAATTGCGCAACTCATTTACGTTCTGCGGCTCAATGTGGAGTTGTTTGAAGGCTCGGAGAGCATATCCATGACTCCCGTGATTCGCCTGGCATGCCTGCTGGCGGCGGCCTTCGGAGCTGCGGCATGGCCGGCGTTTCATGCTCCGCATTGGCCACTCAGCCGCGTGGTTCTGGTGGCGACAGCTTTGACTCTTGCCATCACAGCCGTTTCATACTTCGTCTTCGGCTTGAATGAGGTGAGTTCAGTTCTACAGACACGGCTGAAGCGAAGACTTCTACCCTCGACCTGATCCAACCCGCTGCATACTCACACAGAGTTATGCCGGGCACTGAAGCTCTAGCTTTTCAGTACAGGGAATGCCGTAATCCTCAATTTCGCGGCCGCATAGGGGACGAGCTCTATCTGCTCATCTGCCTCTTCGCTGCTTACCGGGCTCTGAGGTACGGGATCGGCGACACCATCCACAGCACGCCATGAAGGTAGCTTGCGCGCGGTGGCATGGAGCTTTACCCCCGGCGTGCGCAGGGTGAAGGGAGTCTGACCGATAGCTGTCTCCTCCGTGCGTATCGTACTGGTCGAGTTCTCGTCTACGGCCAGTGCATAATTCCACTCGGAGGCGGGATACACCTGCCAGTCTGCGGACTTCTGGCGGTGATCGCGCAGCTTTACCCAATCCTGCGCGATGGCATACGAGAAGAGCAGAGGGCCGCGATTGATCGACACCGACTGCTGAAATCCGCGAGTGACGCGCGGTTCAAGCGGCAGGTGCAGTTCGACAATATCCCCGGATTTCCAGCTGCGATGCACGACGGCAAATGTTCCGGCCTTCGGTGTCGGCTGTACCTCGCCGTTCACGTGAATGACCGCCTTGTCACCGGCCCAAGAAGGGATTCTTAGCCGAAGTGGAAATCTTGTTTCTGCCTCAGGCTCGAGACGGATGCGAATGGAATTCCGGAACGGGTACTCGGTTTCTTCGACAATGCGCACCGGCGTGCCTTGCACGGAGGTGTGTACTTCGCACGGGGCGTAGGCGATAGCAGCGAGGCCGTTGTCAGCCGAACTCATCCACAGGTTTGCAGTGAGTTTTGGCCAGCCTTGATGGAAGTTCGCGGTGCAGCATCCGAAGTGCGGTGCCAGACCGTAGAGGTTGGACTCAGGGCCATCGGTCGTCCACGGTTTACTGTGCAGACTTACCTCAACCTGATTCGGCTCCTGATCGTACTGGTGTGCCCACATGTCTTCAGTAAACGTGCCGGGCAAGGCATTGAACGCAATGTGCTCGAGCCTGTCACCGATCCACGCTTCTCCGAGGACCGCCATCGCGACTTCCAGCGAATACATCGTCTCGACAACGGTACAGAGCTCGCTGCCCTGGGATGGATTCAGTCCGCCGAAGTGCTCATCGCAGGAGAACATTCCGTTGGGCAGCCCATGGTATTTATCGAGAGCATCGACCATGACGCGGAAGGCCTGGCGGTCGCTTTCGTTCCCTGAAACCGTGAACCATACTGGCGCGGCCTTCAGTGCCTGTCCATTGTTTACCCCGTGCGTTGCGAGCGCAGTGTCGCTGAGGCCATTGTTCTCGCTGAGCTTGATCAACTCTGGCGTGATGCGCTCGGTGTATCGAAAGTCAGCGAAGTTCGCTTTCCAGTCGAAACCCTGCTGATGCAAGAGCTGCAGGAGCTCCAGGAGCTTCGGATCGCCCGTGCGATTGTAGAGCCAGATAACGCTCAGCGCATTATCCTGCCAACGAAATTTACCCCAATCGCGGAGAGGCCGCGTCGGCAGCGTGATTCTCTGGTATTCGAAATAGTTCGACATGAGCGGTATCACGCGGGCATCGTCGGTCGCTTCCTGGTATTGCGTGAGTGCTTTGAGCATCACCATGCGCGGCCACCAGTCGTCATTGCTTGCAGGGCCGAACATGCCGTTCGCAGAGGCATGTGTCAGCGTCCACTCCATGAAGCGATTTGCCTTTGCCTTCAGTCGCTCATCACCAAGTTGCCAAGCGAGCGGAATGAGGCCATCAACAAAATAAGGCCCGCGCTCCCATGACTCTCCCTTGCCGCCAAGCCAGCCGCTGTCGGGTCCTACGTCGTCCCACACCTCGTCGAGATGGCCACTAAGCCCATTGACCTGTACCTCCATCTGCGTGCGCAGCCATCCGGCCGGACGGATGGAGCCAAGCGGCAGCGGGGAGAATGCGGCCGGCGTAAGAGGTGCGCGATTTCTGACAACGGGCAGTGGAATCCGTATTGCGTTGCCCGCCGATTGTGCAGAAAGCACGTGATCACGAAGAAGAGAGCTGGCGATAGCGGCGGATCCCGCCTGTTTTAGAAATCTGCGGCGGCTTGGGACGCGGGGGAAAGGCGGATTCATGCTTGCTCCGGAAGGCGTGAGACCAGCAAATGCGCGAATATGTCCCCAAAGCAGTTACGAATGCGGGAATTCTCCGGAGTTCGCGGGAGTCGCTGTCTCAATTCGGCCATTGGGACCAAGATATAAAGGGACAGCCGGATGGAGCAAGGGCTGCTTCATCCGGCGTTTGGTGTCCTCTCCAGCAGCTCTCAGGCACCGAGCGCGCGGAGACATATCCCGGCAAGTGTGGCTCCGATTGCCGGGCCCAAAACGGGAACCCACGCATACGACCAGTCCGAGTGCGATTTACCGGGGATAGGCAGAATCGCATGCGCGAGTCTCGGCCCAAAATCTCGTGCGGGATTGATGGCATAGCCTGTGGTCGCACCCAACGAAAGCCCAATGCCCCACACCAGACAGGAAACGAGATACGGTCCGATGCCCCCGGGTGCTCCAGCTGCGAGGACAAGCTTGGATCCCATGGCGCCGGCCACAATCACGAGCACAAACGTCGCGATGACTTCGCACAGCAGATTCGCCCCGTACGAGCGAATTGCCGGAGCCGTACAGAAGACGCCGCGCTTCGTATCGGCATCTTCCGTCACCGGCCAATGCGGCAAATAGAAGAGCCACACCAGCACAGCGCCGACCAGTCCCCCGGCGATTTGCGAAACCGCATATGGAATCACCTTCGAGAAGTCATGGTTCTCGATGGCAAAGGCCAGCGTGATAGCCGGATTTAGATGAGCGTCCTTGCTGCCGAAGAGCATCGCGGTAAAGATGCCACATAACACCGCGAAGCCCCATGCCGTCGTCACGACCATCCACCCAGCGTTCTCGGCCTTTGTCCGCTTCAACACGACACCGGCCACAACGCCGTCGCCGAGGAGAATCATCATCATTGTGCCCATGAACTCCCCGAGCAAGGGTGAACGCACCATGGGATGCCTCCTAGGCAGTCTTCTTCAGGCGGTATTGGCGGGCAAGCTCGTTGAAGGAATCAACCTGCTCCTGCGCCCAGCTCGCGGGTTTATCGAGTTCCGCGGCCATCAGCCGAGCTACCTCGGGAGCCATCTCTACAGCGGCATGCGCGTTGAGCAGCAGAGCGCGATTCCGTCGCGACAGTACATCCTCAAGGTTGCGCGCCATCTCTTCCCGGACAGCCCAAACCACCTCTGCCGCAATCATTGGCAACGCGGGATGTAGCTGCTTTCCAAGGCTGGAGTCTTTCTGGACAAGGGCGCGGATATCTTCTGCATCCGCGCCATACACAGCTAGACCGCCGAGAGTCGAGCTATCCTGCAGATAGCCGTGAATATGGAGCTCCCTCGTCACGCAGGGATTATCCGCCAAATTGCCAAGCGTAATGCAGTGGTTCACTGTGTCTTCAGCCATGTGACGATAGGTCGTCCACTTGCCTCCGACGATCGTAAGCAGACCAGAGGTGTCAATGTGGATGGTATGGTCTCTCGAAAGAGCAGAGGTCTTACCGGAATCTGAACCCGCAGCTTTCACCAAGGGACGAATCCCGACATACACGCTCAGCACATCCTCGCGTGTTGGTCTGCGGCTTAGATATTCACCTGCCGTCTCGAGCACAAATTCGATCTCTTCTGCAAAGGGAAGCGGTTCGTAAGAAGGCTTCTCGATGGGCGTATCGGTTGTACCGAGAACGGTATGTTCGTGCCAGGGAATCGCGAACATGACGCGGCCATCGCTGGTATGCGGCACCATGATCGCCGTGTCTCCGCGCAGGAAAGAACGATCGAGCACGAGATGGATGCCCTGGCTGGGCGTGACCATCTCGGCCGCGCTTGCATCAGCCATGCGACGAACCTCATCCGTAAAGATGCCGGTGGCATTCACCACAACCTTTGCAGAGAGATTGATCCGCTCGCCCGTCTCACGATCCTCAGCGATCACTCCGTCGATGAAGCCCTCTTCGCCCTTGCGTAGCTCGATGACTGGCGCATAATTCAACGCAACCGCACCATGATCTACCGCTGTTCGAATCAGGTGAATGAGCAGGCGCGCATCATCAAACTGTCCGTCGTGATAAACGACGCCACCCCGCAGTCCGTCTTCGCGAAGATTGGGAAGTGTCGCAAGAGTATCTTCTCTCGAGAGCAGTCGTGATCGGCCAAAGCCATACTTGCCCGCAAGCAGATCGTAGATCTTCAAACCGATGCCATAAAACGGTGCTTCCCACCAGGAATAATTGGGCACGACGAAGGGCAGGTCATGAACAAGATGCGGCGCATTCTGGCGTAGGATGCCGCGCTCTTTCAATGCTTCCATCACAAGCGATACATTGCCTTGCTCGAGATAGCGCACGCCGCCGTGCACCAGCTTGGTGCTGCGGCTGGAAGTGCCTTTTCCGAAGTCTTCGCGCTCCAGCAACAAGACTGAAAAACCGCGAGAGGCCGCATCTACTGCCACGCCCGCACCGGTGGCTCCGCCGCCGATTATGATGATGTCCCAAGGCTCTTTGCGCTCGCGAATCGCCGCAAGCATCTCGTTCCGGTTCATCCCTGCTTCTCCTTCTTGCTTTCGTGCTTTTCTTCGTGTTCTGTCCAGTTGCGCGAGCGCTTCACTGCATCGGTCCAGCGTGCCTGCAGTTTCTGCATTTCTTTGCGGTCAGCCTTCGGCTCGAATACCGTATCCTTCGCCCGCACCTTGGCGATTTCCTCGGTACTCTCCCAGAAGTTCACCGCTAGTCCTGCAAGATATGCCGCGCCGGCTGCGGTAGTTTCAAGCATGCCTGGGCGCTTTACCGGCAACTGAAGCAAATCTGCCTGGAACTGCATCAGTAGGTCGTTCGCGGCTGCGCCGCCATCGACGCGGAGCTCCTTGAAGCGATTCTTCGTGTCGTGATCCATCGCATGCAGCACGTCAGCCACCTGAAAGGCAATACTCTCGAGCGCCGCGCGTGCGATGTGGCCGATTTCCGTACCGCGCTGAATGCCTATGATCATGCCGCTCGCATATGGATCCCAATGCGGAGCTCCTAGCCCTGTAAATGCGGGTACAAAGACGACGCCATCAGAGTTCTTGACCGAAGCTGCAACCGATTCCACATCCGGAGCCGCAGTGAAGAACTTCATATTGTCGCGCAGCCATTGAATCACCGCGCCCCCGACAAAGATGCTGCCTTCGAGGGCGTATTCCAGCTTGCGATTCGGAGAGCAGGTAAGCGTAGTAATGAGCCGCTCTTTCGAAAGCGTGAACTTGTCCCCGATGTTCTGCAGCAGGAAGCAACCGGTGCCGTACGTATTCTTGGCATCTCCGGGAGAGACGCAAAGCTGGCCGAAGAGCGCGGACTGTTGATCGCCCGCGATGCCTGCAATCTGGACATTCCCGAGACCGAGCGATGTCGTGACTTCGCCGATCACTTCGCTCGACCAGCGTACTTCCGGCATCATGCTCTCAGGAATCTTCAGCAGCTTTAGCAGATCGGCATCCCATGTGTCGTCCACGATGTTGTAGAGCATCGTGCGGCTGGCATTGGTGCGATCGGTAACATGGACCTTGCCGCTGGTCAGGTTCCAGACCAGCCAGCTATCGATGGTGCCGAAGGCCAGTTCTCCTTTGTCTGCGGCGGCACGCGCTCCATCGACGTTGTCGAGAATCCAGGCAATCTTGGTGGCCGAGAAATAAGGGTCGATCAGCAGACCTGTTTTTTTTCGAATGGTTTCTTCCGCACCATCTTTCGCAAGCTTCTCGCAGAGCGGTGCTCCGCGCCGGTCCTGCCACACGATGGCGTTATAGACAGGCTTACCTGTCTTGCGGTTCCACACTACGGTGGTCTCACGCTGGTTGGTTATGCCGAGCGCGGCGACATTCCGTGGGCGCGCGGAATGCTTTCCCAGCACCTCCACGGCTGATTTCAGTTGTGACGTCAGAATGTCGTAAGGATCGTGTTCTACCCAGCCTGGTTGCGGAAAGATCTGCCGAAATTCGTGCTGCGCAATCGTCGCAGGATTGGTGTCTTTCGAGAAAAGAATAGCCCGGGAGCTCGTCGTACCCTGGTCCAATGCAAGAATAAACTGCTGCTTTTCCTGATCACTCACATTTCACCCCACAACCTTTTTGATGCACATCGCAAGTAATCGTTTTCAGGTTTTTGAGGCCCGCGTGGTTCCTCTGCTTCTGAGAGCTATGCATCCAAGCACATATACATGTGAAGGAGTAATGCTCCGTGCGCTGCCTACCTCTCCTATACCTTTGTCTCTTCAGTTCTGCTGTGACGCTCTTTGCCCAGGCGGGCGAAGAGGGAAGTGTATTACCGGATGCACCGGGCATGGCGCATTCCGAGTTCTCGATGAGCGAGATGCCAGACATGCCTTCGTCTTACCTGATTCCTTCCTTTGTTCCTCTCACGCCATCACAACAGCAGGCGCCGGTGGATGACGCAATTCCTTCTCCATCAACACCGGAAGGAGAAGGCATCTGGAGCCGCAAATACCTCTTTGGCGACTGGGATGGACAGCGCACGCGCCTCGAGAACCGCGGATTCACCTTCGACATGTACTACACGGACGACGCTCTCGGCAACGCCAAGGGAGAACGATCGGATTTTGGCGCATGGGGCCGCATCCGAGGCACATTGGACGTAGATTTCAGCAAATTTTCTCGAGCCAAAGATACAACCTTTCACATTACCGGCCTATGGCAATACGGAACGGATCTCAGCAAGCAATATACCTTCACTTCGCTCGACTCGAGCAGCCTGCCGAGTGCGCATACCGTTCGCGCAGATTCCTTCTACCTGCAGCAATATCTCTTCCATCACAAACTCGCGCTGCGTGGTGGACAAATTGCAGCCTACGACAGCTATGGCGATTCCGAATATGGCGCTTCTTTCATCAACCTCGCCATGGGCTATGCGCATAGCAATCTGAACTCCTCTGTCTACTTTGCATTTAATCCCGCGGGCGTGCCTTCATTCGAGGTGAAGGTACTGCCTACCGATCATCTGTATGTGAAAGGAATGGTCCAGTCAGAAGAGAGAGGCCCCTACACAATTGATCCATCCGGTTTTAATTTCCATCTCGGTGGGCCGGTCGTGGCAACAGAGATCGGTTATCTGGAGGATCCTCCCAAGGCCCCGGATGCAACGCTCACGATGGGCCCCGAGCCATTCATCACGGACCGGGAGACCGGCAATCACCCTGGTGTCTATAAATTCGGCGCAGGTTACGATCCGCACAACTTTACCGATCTTCGTACCGGGGTATCAAGTCCGGGCAACTACCTTCTCTATGCGCAGGCCGACCAGGCGGTGTATCGCATGGGCAATGTCGGAGAAGACCGCAACCGTGGTCTTGATCTCACCTATTCCGAGGACTATTCGCCCGGGGACGTGAGCCAGTTCAGCCACCAGCTTTGGGCAGGAGCGCGCTGGATAGGTCCGTTCGGGGGACGCTGGGCAAAGGACAGCATCGCTCTCGGATATGTCCGCACAGAAACCGGGTCGCACGCGAGCGAAGAGTCGTTTGCTCTGGGAGGGCCAAGGTTGGGGGCGGAGCACCTCGTCGAATTGAATTACCAGACGCAGCCAGCTCCGTGGCTGCTGTTGCAGCCGGTGGCGCAGTGGTATGTCAATCCCGGCGGGAATTCGAATCGTGAATCGGTTGTGGTGCTGGGCTGGCGAACGAAAATTACCTTTTAGCATCGAACTCGCAGGGCTGGAGTTGCTCTTGTCGGCGTTGACCCACAGCGCGTCTTCGTGTTTGCCGCGGGATGATTGAGCGGATAGCATTCGTCGTGTCGCGCTTCGCGACACGAGGCCAATATGGCGACGAACCCCTGGCAGATCCTGGATGTCGGCAGTATCTGGATGAGAGAGTTTGCTTCCGCGCTTGCCGAAAGCGAAGCCGTCACGGCATGGCTTCCAAAGATGGAAAAGTCCGGCGCCTTTCAACGATGGGAACGGACGGAGACGCTCGTTGATCCGCCACTCGAGACACGGCAATTTCCTCTACAGCGCGGATACAGCCGCGCGCCGCTGCGCTGGCTTCTGCCATTCGAACACGGCCTGTACAGGCGACTCCTCGCGCAGACCAGAGAGCCCGAGTTGACACCGCTCATCTGCACTACGCCGTTTTATGCCCCGATTGCCGAGTTGTGGCCGGGCCCCGTCGTCTATTACGTGACGGACCTGACCGTGGCCTACGATGGACTGCAGGCACAGCAGGTGCGATCACTTGACGTTCGCATGTGCAAAGCGGCACGGGTGGTCTGCCCGAACTCCAGGCGCATCGCGCATTATCTTGTTCACGAAGCACAGTGCAACGAGAGCAGGATCACCGTGATTCCCAACGCTACCCGCGCGAGCAATATCGCTGCAAGCCCACAGCTTCTTCCAGCGGAGCTTCCCGAGGATATTCAAGATCTGCCTCGTCCGATCATCGGCGTCCTTGGAGACCTCTCGGGGAATATGGATTGGGAGCTGATTCAACATGCGGTGAAGCAGACGCCACATCTCTCCTGGGTTTTCGTTGGACCGACGGTGCGAAAGATTCTGGATGACAAGCAGAGTGCAGCGCGGGAATGGGTGAAGGCCCGTTGCCGCTTTGTCGGAATGAAGCCATACGGTGAACTGCAGCGCTACGCGCGTTGCGTGGATGCCGCAGTCCTTCCTTATCGCAAGAAGGAGCCCACGTTCTCCGGCAGCTCTACACGTTTTTACGAGCATCTGGCGGCCGGGCGTCCAATGGTGGCAACGAAGGGCTTTGCGGAACTGCTGGAGAAACCGCCGTTGGTGGCTCTCGTTGATACTGCGGAGGAATTAGTTTCAGAGCTTCTCCGACTAGAATCCTCGGGCTTTCATGACGGGCATGAGCTTGCTCGGTGGGAAGCGAGCAAAGTGGGCACCTGGCAGGAGCGCGCGCGGACAATGCGCGCTGCTCTGTACCGCGCGGTCAACCCTTTTGAAGAAGCCGCAACCGTCGCCCGCGACTAAACACTGCATCCTGAGCTGCGCGCTGCTCCATTACGAAGCGTATTCCGTGACTGCGCGGAGAATGCAGATTCCCGGAGTAACACGCCGATTTATTTCTAAACCGATAACACATATGCAAGTAATCTCGCTGCTGATTACCGTACTCGCACGTATGGGGGTACGAAAGTACGCCACTTTCCAAGTTACTGATTATGCGCCACATAGCGGCAACAGAGCTGTCATTTTTATGGTGTCGACACTGGGCAACATTGCTAGACATTGCAATGATGATTGCGCATACTTCGTACACCAAAGCAGTCGTGGCTGCTAAATGAGTTCTCTGTTGAAGCCACCATTTTGCAAGGTTCGGCTCTGCATATAGGTACGATTCGTAAAACAGGCGATGCAGCCGTCCTATCTATGAGAACACTTTTACCGGGCTTTCCGGTGATCTGGGTGACTTCGCTCAAGGGAGACTAATGCAAATCTCTAGAGGACAAGCTAGCCATGGGAATTCTTGTAACAGCCACTTCCGCTTTCAATCGGCAAATGCCAGGCGTGGGCAATACGGAGTCGGGCAACTCAAGCATCTTTCCCGCTTACCAGAAGACGCCGGCCATGCCTCCGAGGAGAACTGAAGATCCTGCTTCGTCTATTCGCGATGTAGACTCCGCGGAACTCCCAAGCAACGACATAAGCAGCAGATTCGGACGCCGCCTGCGCGTGCTTCGGCAGGAGCGCCGCCTGACACAGGCGGAAATGGCGAAGCGATTCGGTATCGACCGAAGCTACATCAGTGAACTGGAGTGTGGCAGGAAGTCGGTCTCACTTCCGACACTCGAGATTTTAGCGATCGGTCTTGGTATGACGCTCTCAGACTTACTGCGTTCGATCTGAGAGCGCATACCAGGTTCACTCCTATATTGCACTTCTTTGGCGCGAGACGATGCTCGGGCGAATGCTACGCCCGAACTAAGTCGACCACTTAGAGTACGAGAATCTGCCCGACTGATTTGATGCCAGAGATTGCCGGCTACCCTTCCCCCACAGCAGGCGCTCGAACCCCTATGTGCACGCCCCTATCGAGGCGGCTTGCGCCAGCCATGAGACATGCTCGTTTTGTCTCTCTGAGTAGCCATGAGAAGTCTCATTTGTATTCTGATTCGAGTTACGCTCTCTGCTGCTGTCTTGGTGGCCGCCTGGTCGCAGTCTCTCCATGCGCAGGCGGGACCGGCAAGTACCGGTAAATCCACGGATGCAGCGGTGGGGAACGAGCCGGCCTCCGCACCTTCCGACTATGTGCTCGGAGGTGGGGACCAGATCCTGATCCGTGTCGAGGATATGGATGATCTGCCCGCGGCGCCCGTTCGCATCGATCCCGATGGATACCTCGATCTTCCTCTTGTGGGCCGTATGCAGGCCGGGGGATTGACGCTGACGCAGTTCAAAGCAGCATTGACGAAGAAGCTTACGAAGTACATTGATTCGCCTCAGATCTCTGTCAACCTGACCGACAATCAGAGCCGCACGGTCTCCGTGATCGGAGAGGTGAACTCTCCTGGCATTCATCCACTGCCGCAGCCGCGAGATCTGATCGATGTTCTCTCGATTGCCGGAGGGGTGAAGCCGGATGCGGGATCGAAGGTGGTGTTGACTAGGAATGTCAGCCGGGGCCTTTTACCGCTTTCCGATGCGCAACTGGATCAGAGCGGAAGGTACAGAACCGCAACCGTCTCGCTCGATAACCTGCTCGCTGCAAAACATCCAGCAGAAAACATTCTGATCCAGCCCGGCGATGTTGTGTCTGTGCCTAAGGGCGAGATCGTGTATGTCATCGGCAATGTACATAAGCCCGGAGGCTTCCCACTGAACTCTCACGAGTCGCTCTCACTGCTCCAGGCGCTATCGCTGGCAGAAGGTATTGCACCGAATGCCGGAACCAAAGACGCGAAAATCCTAAGGCCCGTTCCCGGCAACGACGCCAAGCCACAGGAGATCCCGGTGGACGTAAAGATGATCTTCGCTGGCAAAGCACCGGATGTACCGCTGTTCGCCAATGACATCTTGTTCATCCCCAACAGCGCAGCTAAGTCCGGATCGCGTCGGGCTGCGGAAGCAATTCTGCAGGTCGTCACCGGTGTGGCGATTTACTCACGTCCATAGAGGTTTTGGAAATGAAGAGACTTTCAGAGGGTATCGGCAGTACTCCTCGCCTTGCTTCTCCCGGTCAGGCACCGCTCGTTTATGGCGCCCCCGATCTCCCCGGAATTGCAGGTAGCGGAGAGAAGCAGCAGAGCATGCTGATGGACTACTACCGCACGCTGAGCAGGCATCGTGTCTTAATCCTGGGTCTGGCATTCCTTGGACTTGCGGGCAGCCTGATCTTTCACCTGACGACGCTTCCGCTTTATCGCGCGCGGACCTCGGTTGAAATCCAAAACCTGAACGGCGACTTCATGAACATCCGTTCTGTCGATCCAACAGAAGCCGTCACGACGGGAGAAACCAATATCCAGACACAGATGAAGCTGCTCGAGAGTGAGTCGCTGCTCGCGCGGGTAAATCAGCGTCTTTCGGCGGAAGCGCATCCGCCATTTCTCGCTCAGAACGACATGTTGTCGAAGTTGAGGCGGTTGCTTCGTATAGATAACGGAAGCCAGGTCTCTTTCGACGCGCTGCTTGATCAGACCGCAGGCAGCGTGAGAGTGAAGCAGCTCAGTGCGACTCGCATCATTGAAATTACGTGCGACTCCTGGGATCCGAAATTCGCAGCGCATTTTTGCGACACCCTTGTAAATGAATTTCAGAATGAGGACCTGGAAAGCAGGGGATCTCAGGCCAAGCGCACCAGTGACTGGCTGATGCGACAAGCTTCCGACATTCGGCAGAAGGCGGAAGATGCGCAACAGAGACTGGTAGCAGCGACGGGTGGGAACGGACTGGTCCTGAGCCAGGAGACCGATACCGTCGGCGAAGACCGGTTGCGCCAGATGCAGGCCGAACTGGTAAAAGCCCAGGCTGACCGCATGGAGAAAGAAGCACAGGTCAGCGTCATTCGCAGCACCTCAATCCAAGACCTCCCGGGTGGGTTAGATAGCCCAGCCTTTGCCGCCGCGAAGGCACGCGTTGCCGACCTCGAAGCAAAGGTTGCGGCACTCGTTCCTCCTCTGACGGAAGCCAACCCGAAGGTGATACATCTGCGGGCTGAAATAAAGGAGGCGCAGGAGGATGTACAGAGAGAGCGGCAGGCAAGCATACAACATCTGCAAAGTGAGTATGCCGCCGCAAGGCATCATGAAGATCTGTTAGCGCGTGCATACCGCGAGCAGGAGTCGAATGTTTCCTCTGATCTGCAAAAGGGCTCGCAGGTAAATCTGCTTCGCAGGGAAGTCGATTCCGAGCAGCAGCTCTACCAGACGCTACTGCAAAAGGCGAAAGAGGCAGGCTTCGCCTCGGCTTTGCAGGCCTCCACGATTCGTGTTGTGGACGATGCACGCCCACCCAGATTCGCTTTCTATCCTCGGCGAATCTCATCTGGGACCACATGCTTCATTCTAGGAGCATTACTGGGGATTGCCATTGCATTCTTCCGTGACCGCAATACGACTGTGGTTCGTGAACCGGGTGAGATCAAGAAGTTTCTGCATATGGAAGAGCTTGGGGTCATTCCTTCTCCGACAAAAGAGAAGTTGTACTTACCTCGCCAACACGGCGGTCCTATCTTCGACCTGCACGATGACTTCTCATCAGCTGCATTGCAGACAGCACGCTGGAAGGATGACTTCTCACTCGTCGCAGAAGCGTATCGGAATGTAACCTTGTCCATTCTGCTCGCCGGGCGGAATAAGCAGGCGCGTATCTACGTCGTCTCCTCCCCGAGTGCGGGAGAAGGGAAGACCACCGTCACTTCGAATATTGCTGTGGCATTGAGCAAGTCGAAGATGAAGGTGGTGGTAATTGACGCAGATCTTCGCAAACCTAGTCTTCATCGAGCTTTCTGCGTTTCGAATACCTTCGGGCTGAGAAATATTTTGCGAGGCGAAGTCGACATCGACCGCTTTAATGTTGCCGAGGTCTGTAAGCCCACATCGTTTCCAACCATGTGGGTCATTCCTTCCGGGGAGGGTAAAGAACAGGCGGCGGAACTGCTCCACTCGCCACGATTCGGCGATCTCTTGGCACGTCTGTCGCGCGCATTTGACGTCATTCTGGTGGACACACCTCCGATTCTGCACATGGCCGATGCACGCATCGTGGCCAGGCATGCGCATGGTGCCATCCTCATCGTCCGTTCGGGCGTGACGACACGAGAGCAGGCACTCCATGCGCGCGATGTCCTCGATCGTGATCGTGTGCCGGTAATGGGCACCATTCTGAACGACTTCAATCCAGCCAAGGCCGGCCAACCGGGCTACTACAAGTCCTACTACGCATACGAAAAGCAATCGAAGAGCGAAGAGAACCAGTTGGTCAACTCATGAGCGCGCCCACCCTCATCTCGGAAGAGCTGGTGGTTGCAGAACCGCTGGCAGAAGATACCCCGGCCATCATAGGCTCGCGGATTCCGCGCCATGTCGCACGGCAGGTCGCGGCCGGCACTTCTGCGTTAGCGCTTGGGGTGTTCATCGAGCGAGGATCTGGATTGCTTGCCAACATCCTTGCTGCAAGGCTTGGAGGGACGGCGATCTTCGGTGCGTATTCGCTCGCGTTCAGCACAGCGAACAACATCTCGACATATGCAGCCGGCGGTATAGGTGCGACGGCTACTCGATTCTCTGGCAAGTACCCCTTCGAAAGTCGCGGATATGTGACATTAGCTCGTGTGCTGGCACTGATCTCTACCGTCTCAGCTGCGACTGCCGTGATCGCCTTGTGGGCAGGAGCTCCGGCCATCGCGCAGTTGCTTCACAAGCCGGCGCTATCGAGTTTATTGCGCTGGGCATCGCTCTCCGCAGGGGGAATGATCGTCCTCGAGTGCGCGCGAGGCTTCTTCGTTGGACAAAGACGTCTCAGGGGATTAGTGCTGCTCTCTTCGATCGTTGGGATTGGAATGCTTGCGCTTTTGCCCGTAGCAGCCTGGATGCATCAGCCGATCCGAATGATTCTGGCCCAGGGCGGTGTGACTATATTCGCCGTTGCGCTTTGCTTGTTGTGCGCACGCCCACTTGGCCTGCGTCCGCCAGCCTCTGCGAATACCGGGCTTCCTTTTCTTGCAATGCTGAGAGAAGTGTGGTCGTTCGGATTTATCCAGCTTACTGGGCTAATTGCTTCAAACCTTGCCGGCTGGTGGCTTACTGCGCTGATAGCAAGGGCAGATACAACTCTGGTGCAGATGAGCTTCTTTGCAGTGGCAAGCCAGATGCGTAATCTCGCAGGCCTTGGGCCATCATTGCTGACAGAAGGAAGTTACGCGAGTATCGCCTCGCCGGAATATCGAACTCCGCATCACGTTATGGCAGCATGCACATTTGTGTCGACGGCCTTGGTTCTACTCTTGGCTTGTGTTGGGACAATACTTGCGCCACAAGGGTTGCGCCTGATCTATGGAAAGGCATATCCCAGCGCTTCGGTGGCTGTCGCGGCTGCGCTTTCGATTGCGGTGGTTCACATGGGCAATGCGCCTGCGGCTGCACGCCTCAGCGTTGTTTCCATCAAGACAACCGGGATCATCAATACGATCTGGGCAGTCGCAATTGCAGTTGCCGGAACATTGCTGTTTGCTCGCGGTGGGAATGCCGCTCTGGCGATGGGGATCTACTTCGGCGCACATGCGTTATCTGCCGCATTGGTATTGCTGATCTTGAAGAAAATAGACTACGTTCCCGCAGGAATGGCTCCATTGTTCCTACTAAGTACGGTGACCGCTTTTACTCTGACTCTATTCGCGGCACTTCGTCAGTTAGATTCTGCGCATACATGGCCGCTTTCGATTGCAATGGGGGTGTTATCTACCCTTAGCATGGCCACGCTTGCCGCTCTCGGTAAGCGTCATGGTTGGATGCCCACACTGGAAGCAGTTCGTGTGGGCGTGAGAAAGCTCGCGTCGATGGTTGGCTTCGAGACACGTGAGCACGCAACAGGGAGGGCGAATGACTTCAAGTAGTGTCATAACGCGTTCTTCTGTGCGCATCGTGGGAGAGTCGCTTGCTCGCACGAATGACTCCGCGCCCTCATTGAATCTCCTGGCATATGTGCACATGAGAAACATTCATGCTTCCACCGGTGCGGGGCGTACTGCGCGCCAGATCGTAGAGCATCTGGCGCGCCGCCCGGATGTCCGGTTGGAGATTCTTGCGGATGCGCAGGACATGCAGCAGGTCCTCCCCAGGATGGAGGAACCATGGACACAATTCCGTTATCACACCTTCAGCAGTGATACTTCGCGCCAACAAGCTCGATGGTTTCTGCTCGACCGTCCAAAGGCAGAGCGCTTCTGGCCCAAGACGCAGGTTGTCTTCTGCACGGGCGAGTCTTACGTACCTGTAAAGAAGTCGCGTCTGGTGGTGACAACTCACGACGCCGGCTACTTCGAAACAGACGCGCATACTCACGACGCAAGTTACTGGAAGCAGCGCTTCAAATGGAATCTGCTTTTCCGCAAACTGGACCGGCATGCAGACCTGTTCCACACGGTCTCCGCTTTTTCGGCTGAGCGCCTCGCTCACTTCTTCCCAGCGATTGCATCGAGGATTCGGCCTGTTCACAACGGCGTGACACCCCATTTCTTTGGTCCCATTACAAGTCAAGGGCTGACTTCCGTAGCAACCGCCGGACTGCTGGAGCGTCCATTTGTATTGGTGCCCGGGGGCCTCCACTATCGCAAGAATGCGGATCTTATTCTGTCCGCATCGAAAACACTCCTCGACCGTTGCCCCGACCTGGTAATCGCGGTCGTGAACCACTCCAATCCCTCGTACGCAAAGCAGGTTGAAGCGTTGGGCTCGAGATTCCGCATGCTGGGCTTTGTGTCCGATGAGGTGTTACATGCACTCTATGCATCTGCACGGCTGGTCTGGTTTCCATCGCGCTACGAAGGCTTTGGGCTGCCGGTAGTGGAAGCGATGGCCTGCGGCACGCCGGTGATTGCGAGCGACTCTTCCTCGATTCCCGAGATTGCAGGCGGCGCGGCCGTTCTGCTTCCGCCTACGGACGTGAGTGCTCACGTCGAGGCAGTGGTGACGCTGCTGATGAACGATTCCGAACATAACCGTTACGCTGCCGCGGGTTTTGAACGTGCGAAACGATTCACCTGGGAAAAGACCGCGTACGAACTCAAGCGACTGTTCGACGGACTACTTTAGCAGCACACTACGGGGAATTAACGATGGCAACGCTTCAAAACATTCCGGGAGTGCGTGGCTACGGCGGTTCTCTCACCGCTGTGAACCCAATGCGTCGTCGCAGGGGCGCCGTTGTCGTTCATCGCGGCGCGCGCGATTCTTATCAGCTGGCTTTGGCTCTGGCTGAGGCGGGGATTCTCGAACGTCTGGTCACAGATCTCTACTGGGATGAGGAGTCTCGCTTGGCAAAGAGTTGTCGTAAATATCTTCCCAGTGGCCTGCTTTCAGCCGCACGTCATCGTGGCGTTGCCGGAATCCGGAAAGAACGCGTGTCACTATGCGCAGGTACTGGTATCGCCAGTCTGCTGGCGGAGAAGATTCCTGGGATACCCTTCTCGTTTCTGCGCAAGATGATACGCATCTCTGACGAGGCTCTTGGACGTACCGCCGGCAAACTCGCAAATAGATGCAACTCTGCATTGTTGAGTTACAGCTATTACGGGTACTCGGCGTTTCAAACGTATGGGCGCGGCGGCATGCTGTTCCAGATGCATCCACATCCAACAACAATGCGCCGCATCCTTCGGGAAGAGTTGGAGAGGCATCCCGAATGTGCCGCTTCGCTCAAACAGGAGTGGGAACTATCGCTTCCTGAAGAAGACTACGAGCGGCTCGTTCAGGAAGTAGCGATGGCGCGCCACTATCTGGTGGCGTCCTCATTCTCGCGGAATAGCTTGATTGAAAATGGCGCCCCCGAGCGCAGCATCCGTGTAATCCCGTATGGCGTAGACCTGGACCGCTTTCAACCTGACCCGGTGAAGTACCGCAGTCGCTCTTCAAAGCTGAAATTGCTGTTCGTAGGCCGTATCAACCAGCGGAAGGGCCTTAAGTATCTGCTTGAGGCTTTGCGTCTTCTCAATACGCGTTGTGTGGAGCTCACAATCTGCGGACGCGTTGTCGATAACCTCGAACTCTTCCGCCCATTCACATCACAGGTGCGAATAAGGCCGTCTGTTAGTCAATCTGAACTCGTGAAAGCCTATCAGTCTGCGGATCTCTTTGTCTTTCCATCGGTAGGAGAAGGCTTCGGGCAGGTATTGCTTGAGTCATTGGCGTGCGGCCTTCCCATCCTGTCGACCACGAATACGGCTGCACCAGACTTAATTTGTGATGGAAGAGAAGGCTTCATCGTTGACCCTCGTCGCCCAGATCTGCTTGCTGAAAAGATCGACTGGGCAATCCGCAGCCGTAGCCAGCTTACGACGATGGGTGAGGCCGCGCGGTCGTGCGCTGAGCGTTACACCTGGCAAACGTTTCGGTCGTGCGTTGCGGAAGAGGTTGGCAAGTATCTCGATCAGGATGCGGCTTACGAGCAGACGGAGGTGCCGATTGTTTGAATTCCTGCTCGCCGCCGCTGGAGGTATCAGCATTCTTGCGGTAATCTGCGCCCTGGACGGAAGCCACGACGTCTTTCATCCACTTGTCTTCATCGCGCCGATGTTCGGTTTTCTCTATTGCTGGATGCCGTGGAAGCTTTTGAATGTCGATGGCTTGTCGCAGTATCTCTACAACGACCAAATGCTGTTTGTGCAGACTCTCAATCTGCTGGGCGTGACTGCATTTGTCGGGGCATGTCTCGCAGTGGGACTTCGTGTCCCTGCTACGGAGCACAAATACTCGTCGCCGTCATCGCCTTTAGTGCTCCGACGCTTACTGATTGGTGGATGTGTCGCAGGAGCCGTAGGTCTGACGTGCTGGGCCATCACCATCATCAATGTCGGCGGGTTTGTTAATGCGTTCAGTTCTTCTTATGCCGGCGGCTGGGACGATAACGGTTATGTGCGTGATGGAACATTGCTTATGCTCGTCGGGCTCTTGATGGCCATTACCGCAAGATCTGCGGGAGCGAGCAAGTGGCTTAGCTACACGATGATGGCTATCTTTGGCATTCCGTGGCTTTCTTCTTCACTGCTCATGGCAAGACGCGGTCCCACATTCGCATTCGTGGTCATCGTCTTAATGGGCTGGTATATCGATCGCAGAAAGAGGCCTCCTATCCTGGCGGTTGGTCTTGTCGGGGTGTTGCTTGGGTGGCTCGTTCTATTCCTGGTAACTAATCGCCAGAGCATCTATCTGGGTTCAGAGTTTGACATAAAGACGGACGTTGGCGATGTCGTTGAAAAGTCGGACACGGGCAACGAGTGGATTTATGGAGCCGGAACCGTTCTCAGCTCGGAACAGCGAGGGCACTATTTCTGGTTGCGTCGCTATGCCGCACAGATTCTAGTTCGACCGATCCCGAGTGCCTTGTGGCCCACAAAATACGAAGACTTCGGCGTACCAGAACTTTTGCACAACGCTGGCACGGGAGAGGGATTCGGGGATGCGTTGGGATGGGACGGAGCAGAAGGTTCAGCGCCTGGCATCGTAGCAGACCTCTGGGTCGAAGCATGGTGGCTGGCCGTCCCGCTCATGGGAATACTGGGCTGGGGATATGGCTATGCGTGGAAGAAAGCGGCTACCAAAGGCGGTCCCTGGTCAAGCCAGTTCGTCGTACTGTCAGCGCTTTCTATCTATCTCGTGATGCAGACCATGGAGGCAGTCATCTTTCGGACCCTTATGCTCTCTATACCTTGCTGGCTCACATGGCGTTGGGCACTTGCAGGACAAAAGCAACAGCAACGGGATTCTTCTGTGCCGTGTTATATCCGTCCCAATTACGACTTGCATTCTGCAAGAACGATGACTCTCAGGAGCAGCAATCGTGTATAGATCGCAGAAAAAGTACGCCCAAAGATCTCGTTCCCAGGCCTGCAGAGCTGTTGTTCTCTGGATCGATTGGTATCCCTATCACGTCGCTCGATTCAAGGGACTGCAAAGGGCCTTCGGTGGTACTTCGGCGGTGCGAGGTATCGAATTTGTAGGTGGGATCGGTGTCCATGCCGGGCTCAAGTTCCGTGAAGAGATTCCCGAAGATCTGCCGGTCGACACGTTATTACCGAGGAGCAGCTGGCGTGAGTCGAGCAAGATAGCTTTGGCACTTGCTGCCTGGCGCCGCCTCAGTGAATTGAACCCCGAGCTGGTGCTTGTCCCCGGCTATTACACGCTGCCCGCAGTGGCTGCTGCGATGTGGGCGAGAGTCCATAGGCGAATCAGCGTTCTTATGACGGAGAGTGGGTCAGGGGATCACGTGCGGGTACCCTGGAAAGAGAAGGCAAAGTCACTCGCGATTCGCAGTCTGTTCGACTGGGCTGTTGCCGGTGGAACAGCTCACGTTCGATATCTCGAGTCTCTGGGAGTAAAGAGCGATCGCATCCTGAATTTTTATGACGTCGTCGACAATGACGAGCTGTGCCGGCGGACGGCAGGGCTTCGACGAACTTCGAACGCAGAGGCATACAAGCTTCCCGCCAAGTATTTTCTGTATGTCGGACGACTGGCGCCAGAGAAGAATGTAGCAGGGCTAATACGTGCCTGGCAGGTGTACAGAGAGCAGGGAGGAAACTGGCCTCTCGTGCTGGTCGGAGATGGCGCGGAAGGACCTGCGCTTCGAGAACTGGCGGCACAGTCTCCTTTTGCAAAGGATGTGATCTTTGTGGGACATAAAAAGTCCCAAGAGGCCCTTCCATACTTCAGCTTTGCGGCCTGCTTTGTTCTTCCCAGCGTGCGCGAACCATGGGGTTTGGTTGTGAATGAGGCCATGGCTGCATCGTTGCCACTTATCGTCTCAAAAAAATGCGGATGTGCAGAAGACCTGGTGAGAGAAGGCCAGAACGGTTTTTTATATGATCCAGAGTTTGACACCGAGTTGACCGTGGCTCTCACAAAGATGGAGGCGCTCTCTTCGGATGAGTGGAATGACATGCGCAGAGCATCCTCCGAGCTGATTCAGAGGTTCTCACCCGATAACTTTGGAAATGAAATCGCAAGGCTTTCAACCCTCGTGCAGGAGCGCTCGGATACGCAACTAACAAATTCCGCTTCCTCGGAGCGAATGGCATGAGTGGGCAGATGAAATGTACAGTCGTGTCTCCGCTCGCGCAGCGCACTATTCCGCCGCATTCCTGCGGTAAGTGGATTGAGGCTTTGAGCCATCTTGATCCGAGATATGGAGGTATGAGTGCAGCTGTCCCACAACTCGCGTCCACACTTGTCTCCGCGCAGGGATATGACATCAATATCGCCGCTTTCGTAGACGATGACGAGAGCGTGCGAAAACCTGAGAATCCAGGGGTCACTGTCTCACGCTGGCCTTTGAGCCGAAGAGAATGGTTGCCTGGGAAAAAGAGGACAGATGAATTCCGCGACATGCTGCGTGCTGCGGATGGGATTCATATTCATGGATTGTGGGAGTCAAGCACATTTATTGGTTCTCGATCCGCGCGCCTGTTGAAGACACCGTACATTGTCTCTGCGCACGGCATGTTGGAAAGTTGGGCGCTGAATTACAAGCGGCTAAAGAAACAGCTCTACGCAGCTTTGATAGAGCGAGCGAACCTTGATGGAGCAAGTTGCGTGCACGCGCTCACCCAGGCAGAAGCGCAGGATTACAAGAAATTTGGCGTGAAGACTCCGGTCGCGATTATTCCAAACGGCATAAGTGCACCAGCCTCCGTGAGCAGAACACTCTTTTTTGAGCAGTATCCTCAGTTGGAGGGGCAGCGCATAGCCCTCTTCCTCGGCCGCATTCATCAGAAGAAAGGCATCGATATCCTGATCGAAGCCTGGGCAGCACTAGCCCGGCGCTTTTCCGACACGACATTAGTACTGGCGGGCCCTGCCACCTCAGATTCACTTCTCACGATGAGTAACCTTCTGATCCAGCACGGTGTCAGTGAGCGCACGTTTTACACAGGGATGTTAGAGGGCGAGTTGAAGTGGAGTGCACTGGCTTGCTCCGATGTCTTTATCCTGCCTTCCTATTCAGAAGGACTCAGCGTCGCAACGCTCGAGGCGATGGCGATGGGGATTCCTGTCATCGTCTCAGAGCAATGCCACATTCCTGAGGTGGAGACATATGACGCCGGTCTCGTAATCTCCGCGGATGCAAGAGCGCTCACCTGCGCGATCGATGACATCCTCAGCAATTCTCCAGCAACGAATGCAGAGATAGGAGCAAATGGGAGAAGGCTTGTAAGAAGCAGGTATTGCTGGCCAGTGGTTGCACAGCAGATGGCTGACTTGTACAGGTGGGTTACCGGCGGCGACACGCCCCAGAGTTTTGAATGGATCAGGGTGAAAGCATGAGCACTCCTATAAAGCTCCGCGACTATAACAACGACTGGTACAGGCCAGGACGATCGACTGCCTGGAGGATTGGTTGGATAATGATCGGCTCCCCAATATTTCGTTCCTCCATCCTGCCTTTCTCCAGATTGCGTGTCGCGCTTCTGCGTCTATTTGGCGCCCAGATCGGTAACGGCGTAGTTCTCCATTCAGAAATAACAGTCAAATATCCATGGCACCTCACTATCGGAGATGATGCATGGATAGGAGAACGCGCGTGGATCGACAACCTGACGACTGTTCATATCGGATCGAATGCCTGCATTTCGCAAGGTGCGTACCTCTGCACTGGAAATCACGATTGGACGAGCCCGACATTCAACCTGCGCATAGCTCCGATCTTCCTCGGCGACGGCTCCTGGGTCGCAGCTATGTCAACGTTGCTGCCAGGTGCAACGCTTGGCGAGTGTGCGATTGCCGCGGCTGGAAGCGTAGTGAGTGGTGAGATTCCGCCGTACGAAATTTTTGCGGGGAATCCAGCCGTTTTCGTGCGCGAAAGAAATGTCGAAGGTTCGAGAACAGAACAGCATGAATGGCAGGAGGTCGCTTTATGAAGATTCTCCTGCTGAATCAATTCTTCTGGCCTGACTCATCGCCCACGAGCCAGTTGCTTACTGATGTCGCGCGTGAACTGGCTGAACAGGGACATGAGGTCTTTGCGATCTGTGCTGACGGCCACTATGCGCCATCTGCCGAAGAGCATCCACCCCGCGCAACGATTTATCGCGTCAGGTCGACACCGTTCGTCAGAGGCGTAGTTGGACGTGTGCTTTCCTATGCATCCTTTTACATTTCTGCATGCTGGCGCAGTTTCAGGATGCCCAGACCTGACCTGGTGATCTCACTTACGACTCCTCCATTGCTCTCGCTTCTCGGTAATGGCTTGAGCCTGCTTTGCGGTAGCCGCCATTTCATATGGGAGATGGATATGTATCCAGACGTGGCGGTCGACCTGGGACAATTTGAGAAGGGTGGCATTGCCGACAAGATGACTGGCCTGCTCGCCGACTGGTCAAGGCGGCATGCAGATGGAATCATCGCGCTGGGCGAGTGCATGAAAGAGCGGCTCATACGCCGTGGCATTTCGGCTGAGCGTATCTCTGTGGCGCAGAATTGGGCAGATAGTAAAGCTGTTACGCCGTTGCCGTTTACTACGGAGCGAAACTACCTATCATTACTCTATTCCGGAAATTTTGGGATGGCCCACGACGCAGACACAATCCTTGACACAATGCGCATGCTTCGTGCGGATACGCGCTTCCAGTTCCTGTTTGTGGGCGGAGGAGTGCATCACACACGGCTGAAAGTGCTGGCAGAGAAAGAAGGGTTGCACTCGGTGCATGTGAAAGATTATGTGCCCCGTGCTGAACTAGGCCAATCACTGAGCGCGGCAGACATTGGCCTCGTTACACAGCGCGATCAATGTTGCGGCTCGGTCGTACCGAGCAAGGTCTACGCACTTCTTGCCGCAGCTCGCCCGATCTTATTTATCGGACCAGATCGAGCCACGCCGGCACGCCTTATTCGTGAATATGGTTGCGGATGGCATGTTCCGTGTGGAGCTGTAGATCAGCTCGTGCAGCTACTTTTCTACCTCTCCTGCCACCTCGAAGAAGTGAGATCCGCAGGGCAGCGGGCAAGGCAAGCCTTAGTTGAGTATTTTGATCTGCCATTGGGAGTGGCTCGAATCGTTCAGATTACCGGCACGCAAAACATGGCTGTTCGCAAGCACGACACTTCCATGAACCTTGGGGCGGCGATTTCGAGTACACAATCGCCAATGTAAGCAAGCATTTCACATCTTGGAGAGATATTATGTTCACCATATCTGCTCTCGGACTGACTGCCTTTGTCCTTTGCTATCTGTTGACTCCGTTGTGCCGGGACCTGGCGCTCCGATTTCATCTGGTCGATAAGCCGGATAACGTTAGGAAGCTCCACGAGACTCCTATTCCGCGTCTGGGCGGCGTCGCGATTGCAATCGCTTATGCTGGATCGCTTGCTACGGCCTTCCTGCTTACGCCGGCCAACGAGAAAATCTATGTACGACACCACGAGATCCTGCTGGCTCTCATTCCTGCGACTGCGATTATCTTTGTCACCGGGCTATTGGATGACCTTGTAGACCTGCGACCATGGCAGAAGCTCACGGGACAGTTAGCTGGCGCCGGCGTCGCAATTGGTCTCGGGCGCCACTTTGCGCCTCACGATCTAGTACTCACCGCGCAGCATTCGATCCTGGCTTCGCCATGGCTGAACTATCCCCTGAGCATTATCTGGCTGCTCGGCTGTTCGAATGCCGTAAATCTTATCGACGGCCTTGATGGGTTAGCCACAGGAGTAGGCATCCTCGCAACCGTCACAACCATGGTCGCGGGGTTGCTGAGCGGCAACGTCGGTCTCGTCCTGGCCACCGCTCCTCTTGTCGGGTGTCTCCTGGCATTTCTTCGCTACAACTTCAATCCAGCCTCTATCTATCTGGGAGATTCTGGCAGCCTCACCATCGGGTTTATGCTTGGATGCCTTGGCTTGGTCTGGGGGCAGAGAAGTGGCACGCTGCTTGGTATGGCCGCACCAATGATGGCGCTTGCACTGCCATTGATGGACGTGGGTCTGGCGATCTGCCGTCGCTGCTTGCGGCGCGTGCCAATCATGAGCGGTGACCGCAGCCACATCCATCACATTATGCTTGCGCGCGGATTCCGCACGAAAGATACCGCGATCATTCTCTACGGGGTGTGCGCACTTGCCGCATCTCTCGCTCTGATGCAGAGTTTCAGCGGCCTCTATCTGCACATTCCTGTGATCCTGATTTTTGTATTTCTTACTTGGGTTGGAGTACGCTCTTTGAACTATATCGAGTTCAATGCCGTGAGACGTGTCCTCTCTGGTAAGAACATCATGGGACGTCTCAAAGAAGAGATATATCTTACCGACCTGGATCGCTCACTCGCTCAAGCCCGAACAATCCAGCGATCCTGGACGGTGGTATGCAAAGCATGTGAGGAGCTACACGTCGCCACCGTACATATGCACATCGGTTCAGAGCACTTTGAGACGGTCTTTCCACACTCCGGCGCAGGTCAGGAATGGAAGATCACGGTTCCGCTAGGAGAAGATGGACAGCTGACGCTCAGTCATTTCGGAACGCAGAAGCCATCAAAACTTATGATGCCAGTGCTGGATCGCCTGCAGAATGCACTGGGCGGACCGCTCGGACAGGATTGAATTATTGGGCAGATCCGGCACGTACGCGGTGCAGTGTGTTTATGAGCGATATATTATTCGTGCCCGCGTTTTGATAGATAGACAGAATCGTGTCGTTATTTGTCTGCCAGTAGTCTGCGTGACCCATCAAAACCTCACCGCTCTTCACTGAGCTGGTGAGCGCCGGGATCGCGTTAGCAAGTTTAGACGCATCGACATCATTCACCATATTCACGCTGAAGGCCGTTGGGTAATATACGTGTATTTCTGGATTCGTTCCGGTATCTCCATGGTCGATGAAGCTCAGAAATGGCGCCGTGTATGCGTAATGCTTGGGAGTGGATTCTTCCGGTATGATCAGCGAATCCGGAAGTGCAGCTGCGAGTTGCTGAAAGATGTCCGCGTCTAATATCCCGCCATTTGCGTCTACGGATGAGTCTACGTAGAAGAGTGTTACACCCCAACGGTTGTGAGCGTATTGCATTTTGCGCAGGAGCTCGTTATAGACGGCACTTGTAGAGAGATATACCTGCTGCGCTGTTCCCCCGGAACCGGGAGTAAAGTGCTGTGGGCGCACGCATAGGCCGGCGCGGAACCCTGCCCCAGTAATCGTCTTGAAATAGGCATCATCGAGCTTCATCCCGTAGTACGGCGAGCTCAAGTCGGATATAAAAGTCTCCATTTCCGGAGCGATAGCAGCGATCTCATCTGGCTCGCAGACATAACTGGTAGTTTGCGGATATTCTTCGCCTTCGATATCCCATGTTATTGCTCCCTGCGCATTTAGTTGGCGAAGATTCGTAACAATATCAGAGGCTTGCTTCAGTATTTTTTGCTGGAATGCGCTGATTCCTGCGGATGTGCGTATATCGAAATCACTGGCATCACTATCGTTGAAATAGCGGCGCGGGTTGTTCGGATAGCCTCCGGGCTGCTGCGGATCCCCAGTCGGAGAGTTGGCCAGGAATACTGTGCCGATCGCTCTCCGATCGGACCAATGCAATTGCATCGGCCATGCCTGGGCCCAATGCGTATAGGCGTCAGCGGCGAGAGCGGATGCAGGTGTCGAGGATGGGGCAAAGCGCAGCGAAACAGTAAATGTCTGCGTTTGTCCGGGCATCACAGGCCGGTCATTATGCGGTTGGAAAAGAGGTAGACCATCTGGTGTGGTGCCGCTGATCAGTGGATAATAACTCGTCCCATTTCCGGTGGGCAGGAAGCCGCTGTATAAGGGCTGCGTCGCGTCCGGATCAACGGCTGCTACTTCACCATTGCCGTAGTCTGCGATTGTTATGCTCGGGCCGGTCGTATTGAAGGCAAGTTCCGGCGTGCTGGTATCTGGAAACTGTGCAGGTAGTTGCGGAAAGTGAAAGGCAAATGGGTAGATGACAGCACCGTCGAGAATCATGCCAGAGTTAGAGCCATTTGTTTCGGTGACGATCATATTCAGAGCAGTACCGCTCTGCTGGAACTGAACCTGAATGCTCCCCCACACAAATTGATAGCTCCAGGTCGATGTGCTGGCGTTCCAGGTCTTCCCGTTGTTATTTTCGCCCCATCCATATTGTCCGGTCGATACAACATTGCCGTTGAGGTCCGTCATCTTCATATGCCAGATATGAAATGCATCGGAGGGATATTGACTAAGATCCTCCAGAAGCACACCGTTGTAACTCAATTGCTGGATGCCGGATGCGCCGTAACCAACAACTAATCCCGACTGCGCGGATGTCTTGCGGCCAACTGTGATAGCGCAGAGCAACAGCAGCAGGAAGAGTGGGGTGAGGAATTTCCATCGCATAGAAACCTTCTTGATGCGAGAAAGAACACTCGGGGAATTCCAGCCAGCGGAAGGAAGGGAGTGAGGAGGCACGCCAGCAAATAGCAACTGCGAAAACCATAACACACATCACTGTTTTGGTGGCAGAGATGACATCACTCGTTCGCGAGATAACAAAGCGCCGAGTGCCCGAAGAGCGAAGAGATTTGTTAGATTGCTCTCGAGCGTCAATTTGTTCAGCGGAGCAATTCATGTCTGTCAGAAGTCGTGTTGTCGGCCGGTTTCGAATCCAGATTCAGGGTCTGCTTGCTATAGCTATCCTTCCATTCGCAGCTATTCACTCGTTTGTTCAAGCCTCTGCCGCAGACGGAGTTCAGCAAAAAGAGCCGGCGCGCCTTGTGAATCCTTTTATTGGTACAGGCAAAGGCCCGGGGGACAGTGAGAACCTCTTTCCCGGTGCCGTCACGCCCTTCGGAATGGTGCAATTGAGCCCCGATACTGAGGACCACGGCCTCGGCTATCACTATTATCAGGGGACTATCAAAGGCTTCAGCATGACTCATATGAGCGGGGTAGGTTGCTCAAATGAAGGTGAAGTCTTCCTGACGGCAACAACAGGACAGATTCAGACGCAGACGAAGGACTACGAATCTCCTTACTCTCACGATGACGAGAAGGCATCTCCTGGTTATTACCAGGTGCGCTTAAAACGCGACGGGGTCAATGCAGAGTTGACCGCAACAGAACGCACAGGTATGGTGCGGTTTACCTTCCCTGCAGGCAAGCAGGCGAATGTGTTGTTGCCTATCAGCCACACATTGAACCACACAACGGCCGCCGAAGTGCATGCGGTGGGAGACCGAGAGATTGAAGGTTATGTCGAGAATGAGGCCTTCTGTGATGTGAAGCAGACCTACAAGGTCTACTTCGATATCCACTTTGATCGCCCCTTTCCTTCATTCGGTACGTGGATCGATTCGCGTACTACGGGAGGAAACGCAAATCTTGACTCTTCGAGCCGGTCTGCGACACAGACTAGTGCTGATAAGGCGATTGGTGCCTATGCTTCATGGCCCGAAGCGGAGCATCCGGAGACGATAACCGCGCAGATCGGAATTTCCTATGTCGATCTGGCCGGAGCGAAGAACAACCTAAAGCGCGAAGCAGAGGGAAAGAGCTTCGAGCAGATTCGCAATGAAGCGGAGGCTGCATGGAATAAGTCCCTAGGGGTGATCGACGCTACCGGCGGATCGCAGACAAATGAACGCGTCTTCTACACTGCGCTCTATCACAGCCTGCTGATGCCGAGCATCCTCAGTGATGAGGATGGCCGATATCTTGGTTTCGATGGAACGATTCACACCGTAAAGCCTGGACATCTGCTTTATGGGAACTTCTCGGGGTGGGATACCTACAGGAGCCAAGCTCCTCTGCTGGCACTCATTGAGCCTCAGCGTACGGAGGATATGGCAGAGTCAGTGGCCCTGATGTATCAACAGGGCGGATGGATTGATCGCTGGCCTCAAATCAATGCTTACACAAACATCATGGCCGGCAGTCCGCTCTCGGTAATCGTGAGCACCGCATGGCTCGATGGGCTGCACGACTTCGATATGAACACTGCCTGGAAGGGGATGTGGCTCGATGCAACGCAACCTGCTCCCGCAAACAAGCCTTATCAGGGACAGGTAGGCATCGATTGGATCAACAAGATTCATTACACTCCGCAGGACAAAGTTGACTACGGCTCGGTATCGCAGATCCAGGAAGATGCGATTGCGTATGCCTCGCTGTATCGCGTAGCCAAGTCGCTCGGCAAGACAGACGAGGCAAAGACCATGTACGGTCGGGCTCTCTATTACAGGAATGTATTTGATCCCGATGATCGCTTTTTCCGCCCGCGTAATGCGGATGGAAGCTGGGTTCCTGACTTCGATCCAACGCAGAATAAAGGTTTCATTGAAGGCTCAGGCTGGCACTACCAGTGGTTCGCTCCAACGGATATGGCGTGGTTGATCCACGCGGTTGGGCCTGACCTGTTCGATCAACGCCTCACGAGCTTCTTCGATTACAAGACCCCGGGTTGGTATGGGCAATACTACAACCCCTACAACGAGACGGATCTCGAAGCACCATTTGAATTCAACTTCTCAGGCAGGCCCTGGGAGACGCAGCGCGTGGTGCGCCGTGTATTGAGTGAGAACTATCCGGATACGCCGGATGGAATCCCGGGGAATGACGACGCAGGAGAAATGTCGTCGTGGGCCGTCATGAGCATGATGGGATTTTATTCGATCGATCCCGCCAGCCTGGCATATGAACTCACGAGCCCGGTATTCCCGAAGGTCGTGATCCACCTGCGTGCGCCGTACAAGGGAAAGACGTTCACGATCGAGACATCCGCAAATCCTGGCGATACGCCGTATATTCAAGACGTAAAGTTGAATGGCGCGGCTTATGCAAAGAACTGGATCCATTTCCACGATATAAGCGATGGTGGAAAGGTGCATTTCAAACTCGGTACATCTCCGAACCAGGCTTGGGGCTCTGGGGCCGCAGATGCGCCGCCGTCGCTGAGCGAAGAGCAGCCATAAGCTTGCTGGATGCGCGAGGTGGCTCGAACAAGTCTGCCTCGCGCATTATCTCTAAACTTATTGACGATAGGCGGCTGCGGAGTGAAGTGAAGATGACAGTGCTTCCAGCAGTCGCTCATTCTGTTCGGGCAGGCCAACAGAGATGCGTACCCATGCTTTCAGTCCATAGCTGGATACAGGCCGCACGATTACCGCACGCTTGAGAAGTTCCTCTGAGATTCGCTCCCCGTCACCAACGTGTACGAGGACGAAATTACCGGCCGAACGAAGATAGGGAAGCGCAAGCAAATCGAAGCCATGGTAGAGCTGCTCTCTGCCTCGGTCGTTCAGATCGCGCGTGCATCGTACGAACTCTTCGTCAGACAAGGCAGCGAGTGCTGCAACCTGCGCGAAGCTGTTTGTGTTGAAGGCGCTGCGCACTTGGTTGAGTATCTGCGTGAGTTCCGGTTGAGCCATTGAGTAGCCGACGCGCAGTCCTGCAAGTCCATAGGCCTTCGAAAATGTGCGTAACAGAATCAGATTGCGATGACGCTCAAGGAGCGCAGCGGAATCTGTCTGGAGAGCATCAGGCAGATACTCGGCGTATGCCTCATCGAGTAGAACGACGACTTCTTTCGGGACACGAGAAAGAAAGTATTCGATCTCATCAGGTTCGATGAAGGTTCCTGTCGGATTGTTCGGATTTGCGATGTAGATAAGCTTTGTCGTCTTGTCGATCGCTGCGAGCATAGCTTCGAGATCGTGGCCGAAGTCGCGCGCCGGAATGACCACCGGCGTTGCGCCGACTGCGCTTGTATAAAGCGAGTAGAGAGCAAAGGCGTATTCCGACATGACAATGGAATCGCCCTGACCGGCAAAGGCTCTCGCCGCCAGTTCGAGAATTTCGCTGCTGCCGTTGCCGACGGTGATCCACGATTGAGGCACGCCGAAACGTTCCGCGAGACGCGCCTTCAAGGGCGCGGCTTCAGGTTCCGGATAGCAGCCCGAAGCCTGCGCCGCGAGATTGAGCATGGCTTGCTGAGCGCTTCCGGGAATGCCAAGCGGATTTTCGTTGGAAGCGAGCTTGAGGACTTCGCTCTCGGCAAAGCCATATTGCTGCGCGACGGAGGATGCGGGCTTGCCCGGAATGTATCGTGGCAGTGCTTGGATGTAGCTCTTTCCGTATGTAAAAACGTCAGCAATAGCAGCAGGCATGGAAACTCCGTTATCGATGCTTCAGGAAAAAAACAATGGTTACGACGCAGCAGAGCGTTGCTACAGCTATACGCATCACGCGCGGGTTCGTACGCTGCGCCATGCGGCCTCCCAGATAGCCGCCCGCGATGGAACCGACCGTAAGGATGATCGCCTCAGGCCAGGAAATCTTTCCGCCAATCATTAACGTGATCAGCGATGCGCCGCTCATCAGCACTCCAAACAGGTTCTTCAGCCCAAGAATGAACTGCACGTCCTCAATGCCGAACATGCTGAGCGCCGCGATCTGCAGAATGCCTGCGCCGCCTGCGAAGTAGCCGCCATATAAGGACACTGCCAGTTGTGCGGCCGATCGCGCATCGATCGTCTTTTGCGGAAGCATCCGATGCGCTTCGTCAACAGCAATCTCGGCTGCAGTACTCGAGCCTCGTCTAAAGAGCGAGAACAGGAAGAGAACAGTACCGGCGAGGAGCAGGTATGGAATAAGGTGCGAAAACAGACGCGGCGGTGTGAAGAGCACCAACAATCCGCCGGCGGTTCCCCCAAGAATGCTCATCAGGCTTACCAGCAGGAGCGAACGCCAGTGGGGCCGCAGTCGCTCACGGTATCCCCAAAAGGCGCTTAGCAGTCCAGGCCATGTTGCAAGCGAGTTCGTGGCATTTGCCGAGATGGGTGAGACGTTGCAGAACAGCAGTGCAGGGAAGCTGACAAAACTGCCGCCTCCGGCGAGCGCATTCAGACCGCCACCTATGAGCCCGGCCGACGCCAGGAGGCCAACCTGAAAGGGCGTTTCATGAAGAGAAGGCAGCACTCAGCAAGAATAGAACTTTAGGTCGATTTCAGGATTGCGTATTGGTGCGCATCTCTTTGCTAAAGCGCAATAAACGTGCATGTATGCTGGCGATGTTGGGTATATATTGCTCGATAGAGGGGTAGATGATCAAGCTCGACGAAATTGACCGCCACATCCTCCGGATTCTGCAGGATCGGGGAGACATCCCGAACACGGAACTTGCGGACTTGGTAGGACTGACGCCGGCACCTTGCCTGCGGCGCGTACAGCGACTGCGGGAAGACGGCATTATCCGCAAGTTCACCATTGAGATTGACAACAAGAAGCTGGGCTTTCAGTTGGATGCAATTGTCGAAATCAGCCTCGAGCGGCATACAAACGAAGCAGGGAACGCGTTTCTTGCTGCGATTCGAA